>NZ_WWTL01000016.1:0-63091 GCF_009874105.1 Clostridium sp. BIOML-A1
CATTAGGATGGAAATCTCCAAATCAGGTACTAAAGGATTATCTGGCATCTGTGTAACATATGTTTGACAAACCTACAAAACGTTTTGCAATTTCCCCAATTCTCTATTGAAAAATTGTTCATATTGCTATAAAATAAGCTATGCAAAGTTGCGCAGATATGGGGTAGAGATTATGGGAATAAAGTTTATTAAAAAGAAAAAGGGCGAGGTTGTAGCAGCAAACGTGCCGGCAGATCTAAAGACAACAGTGGATAAAGATGGAAATGTTGAGATCGTATCAAAGAATTTTACAATGACAACGAGCCAACAGCCGAAGCGCGAGCCGGAAATAGTTGAATGGACATGCTGGGGATGTGGGCATGTAAACAGTGGAGATGTTTGTGAGGTATGCGGAAAAAAACGGGTACAGAAATAAGCAGCAGACTGTTTATCAGATTTGATAATTATATAACAGTATATATAAAAGATTCTTGTATGTATATTATATAGGAATCTTTTTTACTTTATAGGCAAGATCGCCCTATAAAGTAAAAAGTGCTCCGCTGAGGGTGCGCACTTCGCGAAGAAGTTAATTGCCTTGTAAATTTGCGTAGGTGCGAAAGACCCGCAAGTGACTCTTTATTTTTATTCGGAGAAAGTAAGAGGGGAATAAGGTTTGAAATTATAATGACAGAATTTATCAGGCAGAGAAAATAAGAAATTAGAAATGCAGGTTGAAATTTAAAAGTACGTTTGGTATACTCATTAGGTAATTTTTCAGGTGCAATAAAGGTGTACAGAAAAGTAATGATTTTGGTGCATTTGTGATGCACGGGATTGATAGTCTGTTTAACAAAAAGAACGGAACGGATATTCCGGGACAAGCATTATATTTTATAAATAAAATGGAGGCCAGAAAATGGGTAAAAAAGTATTGAGATTATTTCTGGAAACAATGCTCAGAGCCGTTGTAATCATTCTTGCAGTTGGCATTGTTGTAATAGGAGCACTGCTTATAAAGACATTAGTAAAGAATAATTCTCTGAAAGACAGTAAGAAGACGACAACAGGAAAAGAAATAGTAACAGAAGCAGAGGATGAAAATGATCCGACGTTTAATAATGGAGATGACGAGAACAGTGGATCGGACGGAGCGGATGAAACCGGTGCGGTTGCATCTACAGATGCTAAAATCCTTGTTATTAATGCAACAGGAACCAGTGGAGTTGCCGGTGCATGGAAGACCGCATTAGAGGGTAAAGGATATACTTCGGTAGAAGTTGGTACTTATAATCAGTCGGCGATCGCGACATCAAAGGTATGCGTATCCGGTTCATATGATGGAGCAGATCTTGCTGCGGAATTTTCATCACCGGAAATGTCAACCACAGATACGTTATCAGCATCCGATTTTGATGTGCCGATTGACGGATATGATATTATTGTAATCGTTGGAACAAGTGATATTAAAAACTAAACAGCAGGATGATCGGATTGCCTATCTATACAGATTGTTCATACAGACAGAGAAGCAGGTGTTATTACAGAAATGTGATGTGCCTGCTTTTTTTGTTTTAAATGTCATCATGTATAAAGAATATTTTACAGGTGCAAGGATGTTTGTGTATAACTGCTATTTATAATCAATGGTGACTATGCCGAAAAAAATCGGACATACTATATAAAAATTGTATGAAAGGCAGTTGCATGAACAAAAATCGAGAAACGATAGAAACGTATGTATTGTTAACGGTGGCGGCGTTTTTGATGTCACTGGGTGTTGTTTGGATTTTTAACAGTGAACAGATAGTTCCCGGAGGCGTGACCGGAATAGGAATTATAATAGAAAATCTGACGGAAAATATGGGAACCGGAATTCCGGTCTGGTTGACGAATTTGGTTATCAATGTTCCGTTATTTATATGGGGGTATTTTCTGCTCGATAGAAAAAGTATGATAAGGACAGCATATACAACGGTTATTTCTACAGCATTTCTGGCAGTTATTCCTGCACTTCCGCTTGCAACGCATGACAGACTTTTGAATATGATTCTTGGCGGAGTTATATTTGGTTGCGCTTATGGTCTTATGTTTCGTCTGAATGCGTCATCCGGCGGCGTGGATCTTATGGCATTGATATTGAATCATATGAGAAACGATATTGGTGCGCCGTTATTCCTTGGGGGTATAGACATAGTGATCGTAATAGCAGGCGGAATTGCATTTGGCCTGGAAAATATGCTGTATGCTGTTATTGCAATCGTAATATCAACAAAATTATCTGATATGATCGTACAGGGAATCAGACATGGAAAACTGGTTTACATTATTTCTTCCAGATGCGATGAGATCAAATCCTGTATCATAAATGATATTGGAAGAGGTGTAACAGTATTGAAAACAAAGGGTGGTTATACGAATGAAGGGCGTGTAATGATAATTTCGGTTTTGTCAAGTAGACAATTAGTAGAATTAAAGGATAAAATAAGGACAATTGATGAAAAATCTTTTATGATTGTAGGGCAGGTAACGGAGGTTTTTGGTGAAGGTTTCACAAAATTCTCGTCTTAAATCTTCTTAAATCGATGCGAAAATCGTCAAAATGTTAGTTTTTTTGCGGTCGTATACAAAACAAACAAAACATTAAAATTTTTTTTGGGCAATAATCATATGGTTTAAAGAAGGGGAATGTTGTAAAATGACACTATGTTCAGAACGAATGAATAAATAAAACAATACTATATAATATTTACGGAGGTATTTGCAGAATGGCAAGTTTATCACTTAAGAACATCTATAAGGTATATCCTAACGGATTTAATGCTGTTAAGGATTTCAACCTTGAAATTGAAGATAAGGAGTTCATCATTTTCGTTGGACCTTCAGGATGTGGTAAGTCAACAACTCTTAGAATGATCGCAGGTCTTGAGGATATCAGCTCAGGTGAGTTATGGATCGGCGACAAGCTTGTAAATGACGTAGAGCCTAAGGATAGAGATATCGCAATGGTATTCCAGAACTACGCTCTGTATCCGCATATGTCAGTATATGACAACATGGCATTCGGACTTAAGTTAAGAAAGGCTCCGAAGGAGAAGATTGACAAGGCTGTTCATGAAGCTGCTAAGATTCTTGATATTGAACACTTACTTGACAGAAAGCCAAAGGCTTTATCAGGTGGTCAGAGACAGCGTGTGGCTATGGGTCGAGCAATCGTTCGTGAGCCTAAGGTATTCCTTATGGATGAGCCACTTTCAAACCTTGATGCGAAACTTCGTGTACAGATGCGTGTTGAGATTTCCAAGTTACATCAGAGATTACAGACAACTATCATCTACGTTACACATGACCAGACAGAGGCTATGACACTTGGTACAAGAATCGTAGTTATGAAGGATGGTATTATTCAGCAGGTAGATACACCACAGAACTTATACGATAAGCCATGTAACTTATTCGTAGCCGGTTTCATGGGTATGCCACCTATGAACTTCATTGATTGTAAGGTAGTTAAGTCCGGAGCAGACATTCTCTTAATGTTTGGTTCACACTCAATTAAAGTTCCTGATAGTAAGGCTGAGAGACTTATTGCACTTGATGCAGTTGATAAGGAAGTTGTTCTTGGTATTCGTCCTGAAGATATCCATGATGAGCAGCTCTTCATCGAGTCATCACCGGAAAGTGTTATTGATGCAAGAATCAATATTTACGAAATGTTAGGTGCTGAAGTTTACTTATACTTCACAATCGATCAGTTCGATATCACAGCAAGAGTTAATGCTCGTACAACAGCCAGACCTGGCGATACAGTACAGTTTGCATTTGACTTAAGCAAGATTCATATCTTTGATAAGGAAACAGAGGAGATCTTAGTAAGCTAATAGATCATACATACTTAAATATTTATAAACAAACAGGGAAAATGCAGAAATTTCTGCATTTTCTCTTTTTTTTTTTCGCAATATGATTTAGAATAGGTACAGTAGTGTATTTTGTTATTCGTATGTTTTCCGGGAGGCTTATCCGTCAGGCAGAATGGATGGGGAAAGAATACGGAATCCGAATATAAGAATAAGGAGTGTAGAATATATGATATCGAACCAGATACTTCAGGATACGATTGATGGATTAAAGAATATTACAAGAACCGATCTGTGTGTTCTTGATACAGAAGGAAAGATTCTTGCATCTACATTTAAGGATGTAGATGACTGTGAAGAAGCAGTACTTGCGTTTGTTGATTCCCCGGCAGAGAGTCAGGCAATTCGGGATTACCAGTTCTTTAAGGTGTTTGATGATAACCAGTTAGAACATATCTTGCTTGCAAAGGGGGAGACAGATGATACTTACATGGTTGGTAAGATCGCAGCGTTCCAGATTCAGAATCTCTTAGTTGCATATAAGGAGCGTTTTGATAAGGATAACTTCATCAAAAATCTGCTGTTAGATAATCTGTTGCTTGTTGATATTTACAACAGAGCAAAGAAGCTTCACATTGATACAGATGTAAGGAGAATCGTATTTATCATTGAGACAAAGAATGAGAAGGATACAAATGCCCTTGAAACAGTTCGTAATATCTTTTCTACAAAGACAAAGGATTTTATTACTGCTGTGGATGAGAAGAACATCATTCTTGTAAAGGAAGTAAAGCAGACAGAATCCTATGATGATATGAATAAGATTGCCAAGGTTGTTGTAGATATGCTGAATACAGAGGTTATGTCTTCTGTTCATGTATCATATGGTACGATCGTAAATGAGATTAAGGAAGTATCCCGTTCTTATAAAGAAGCTAAGATGGCACTGGATGTTGGAAAGATCTTCTACGAGAACCAGAACATTATCGCATATAGTAATCTTGGAATCGGACGTCTGATCTATCAGCTTCCGCTCCCACTCTGCAAGATGTTCATTCGTGAGATTTTCGATGGCAAATCACCGGATGAGTTCGACGAAGAGACCCTTACTACTATTGATAAGTTTTTTGAGAACAGTCTGAATGTATCAGAGACCTCCAGACAGTTATATATTCACAGAAATACTCTGGTTTATCGTTTGGATAAGCTTCAGAAGAGTACCGGTCTGGATCTTCGTGTATTTGAGGATGCGATCACATTTAAGATTGCGTTAATGGTAGTTAAGTATATGAAGTATATGGAGTCATTAGACTATTAAAAGGAAGAATCTGGACTCTTTGTAATATATTGTATGCAGGATTTACACATATATTTCACATTTTACTGCTATACTTGTAAAAGCAAAGAGAGAGAAAGTACAGACGTTAAATTTGAAAGGAAACCATTATGATAGAGTTAGAGAATGTTACTATGACCTACCCAGGTGGTATGACGGCTCTGAAGAATGTTAATATTAATATAGAGAAAGGCGAATTTGTCTTTATTGTTGGTAGCAGCGGATCAGGTAAGACAACATTGATCAAGCTGTTATTAAAGGAATTAGATCCGACCTCTGGGTCTATCCGTGTAGCAGGATATAATTATAAAACTATAAAAAGAAAGAATATCCCGAAGGTCAGAAGAAAGATCGGAGTTGTATTTCAGAATTTCAGACTGTTAAAGGACAGAACCATCTATGAAAATGTTGCATTTGCACAGAGAGTTATACAGACTCCTGCGAGATACATCAGACGTAGAGTTCCGGCTATGCTGACGCTGGTAGGTCTTGCGGATAAGTATAAATCTTATCCGAAGGAGCTTTCCGGTGGAGAGCAGCAGAGAGTTGCCATGGCAAGAGCACTGGTAAACAATCCGGAAATCATCCTTGCCGATGAGCCAACCGGTAACCTGGATCCGAAGAACTCACAGGATATCATGGAACTGCTTGATGATATCAATAAGCGTGGAACAACAGTGGTTGTCGTAACTCATAATAAGGATATTGTAAATGAGATGCGAAAGAGAGTAATCACATTAAAAAAAGGTGTGGTTATCAGCGATGAAAAACAAGGTGGTTATATAGATGAAGATTAGTACATTCTTTTATATCCTGAGACAGGGATTTACGAACATCAGAAGAAATATATTGTTCTCTCTTGCATCAATCGGTACAATTATTTCATGTTTGTTCATATTTGGTATTGTATATGCAGTTGTTGTAAACTTTCAGTCAGGAATGAAGGATTTGGAGAATAATGTAACGATATCGATTTTCTTTGAAGAAGATATTCCGGACGAAACGGTTCAGTTGATCGGTGAACAGATACGAGTCCTTGATTATGTAAATACAATGGATTATATCAGTGCAGATGAAGCATTTGATAAGTTCTGTGAGCAGAATTATGATGATCCTGAGGCTGCAAAGGCAGCATTCGGAGATGATAACCCGTTAAAGAATTCTGCTTCTTATGAGGTAACGTTGAAGGATGTATCCAAACAGGCTGAGTTTGTAGCATTTGCAAAAGGTTTAGACGGAGTGCGAAAAGTCAGAAGTTCTGAGGTTACAGCTGACAGTATCTCGACATTGTCCTCATTGGTAGGATATGCTTCTATCGGAATTGTGGTAATCCTGATGTTGGTATCCATCTTCCTGATCAGCAATACGATTACCATTGGCATTACAGTTCGTAAGGAAGAAATTGCAATTATGAAATTGATCGGTGCAACGAACTTCTTTGTACGTGCGCCGTTCATAATAGAAGGTATTATTATCGGAGCAGTCGGTTCTGTTATTCCGCTTTATCTGTTATATGTTATGTATCAGAAGATTCTGGAATATGTGGCAGGACGATTTGCAGTAATTACATCTGTATTCGCATTTGTAAGTAAGGAAGAATTGTTTAAAACAATGATTCCTGTTGGGCTTATTTTAGGTATAGGTGTAGGTTTATTTGGTAGTTTGATCACTACCAGAAAACATTTGAAAGTATAAGAGGAGGTCTTTATTTTGAAGAAAATTCAGATACCGTTAATGAAAAAATTCAAAAAGACGGCGCTTGTTATTGTATGTGCAGTTGCACTTGCTGCAATGCCGCCTGTATCTCGGGTTTCGGCAACGAGTATTCAGGATGCAAAGGACAGCAAGAATGAAGCGGAAGGGAATAAAAAAGAAGCTCAGGGCGTGTTGGATGGCCTTGAAGAGAAACAGAATAAGTTGATCAGTGATGTAGAAGCACTGGATAAGCAGGTTTCAGATATTCAGACGCAGATCACTGCAAAGGAAGAAGAAGAAGATAAATTAAATACAGAGATTGATGAGACAAAGAAGAATCTTGCAGCAGCGCAGGTTGAGGAAGACAATCAGTATGCAGCAATGATGAAGCGTATTCAGTATCTCTATGAAAATGGAGAAGTTGAGTACATAGATACATTGATGTCATCCGCATCTTTTACGGATATGTTAAATAAGTCAGAGTATGTGGAGCAGATATCAAGTTACGATCAGAAGCAGTTAAATGCACTGATCGATACAAGACAGAAGATCCAAGAATATGAGACAACTCTCGAGACAGATTTGAAAGAGGTTGAATCTGTTAAAGCAGATCTGGAAACACAGAAATCAAATCTGGATGTAGCAATCAATGAGAAGAATCAGAAGATTGCTGAATATTCACAGGATATCGATGCACAGAAATCTTTGGTTGAGAAATATCAGAAAGAAATGGATGCAGCAGATGCCCAGATTGCGGAGATTCAGAGAAAACTTGCAGAACAGCAGGCTGCACAGCAGCAGAGCAGTGGCGGAAGCGGAAGTACTACACCACAGTATTATACACCGAGCGGTGGATCATTTATGTGGCCGGCTACACAGGGAAGCAGAATCAGCTCGTATTTTGGACCGAGAACATCACCTACAGCAGGTGCAAGTTCTAACCATAAGGGAATCGATATTCCATGTCCAACCGGAAGTGATGTTGTTGCATCAGCGGCCGGTACGGTTGTTATCTCGCAGTACAGTTCATCCGCAGGATATTACATTATGATCGATCATGGAAATGGTATATCTACTGTATATATGCACAATTCCCAGCTGGTAGTCGGTGTGGGTCAGACAGTAGAACAGGGACAGGTAATTGCAAAGGCAGGAAGCACCGGATATAGTACAGGTTCACATTGCCATTTTGGTGTAATGATAAACGGAACTTATGTAAATCCACTTGATTACCTGTAAAACAAGATGAAGACCGAAATCGCAGAAATGTGATCACGGTCAGAATTGTGGGATTTTACAGAATTACACATAGGATAAAACAACAGACAGATCGGGTGAAAACTGGATTTGTCTGTTGTCGTTTATAAAAGAAAATTTACAGAATACCTATAGGATTATACATAATTTATGATCTGACATATGGGTAAATGTATATTTTCAAGTTTATGAAAGGACGTTGATGCGAAAAATGCATCACTGGAGGTAACATGAGACATAATTTTAAGAGATGGATTCTCGGTGTGGTGGTTATAGCCGGATGCGCCGGAATGATGGGTTGTTCTTTTACTAAGGATAATTCAAAGAGTGGTGATCTGAATTCAGATGCCGGAAAGCGACATAATAATCTGGATTATGATGGTTCGGTCGTAGACGAAAACACGTTGGAGAAGCTTGCGAGTCTGGAAACGATTATCGATAAGTCCTATTATTTTGACACCTCAGACGAGGATATGCAGAATGGTCTGTATGCTGGGCTGATCGAGGCATTGGATGATCCATATGCAAAATATTATACACCAGAGGAATTTGCAAAACTGCAGGAAGACAGTTCCGGTGAATATGCAGGTATCGGTGTTGTCGTAAGACAGGATGAGGAAACCGGATATGCGATTGCGGTCAGCATTACAGAGGATTCACCGGCTTCCGAAGTAGACATCAAACCTGACGATCTGATCTGTAAGATTGATGATTATGAGATTCAGGAATCCGACGATCTGGACTATCTGGTTACAAAGATACGTGGAGAAGAAGGTACGGATGTTACCCTTGAAATCTATAGACCAAGTGAGAGAAAGTATCATACAGTAACCATTACCAGAAGAAAACTGGAGAACAGTACCGTTTCCTACTTTATGGCAGATGCAGATAAGAAGATTGGTTACGTCCGTGTAACACAGTTTGTAGCAAATACAAATGATTTATTCAGGGATGCTGTAGAAGATCTGAAGTCTCAGGGCATGACAGCACTGATGATAGACCTTCGTTCGGATCCGGGTGGAATGTTAACTACAGTTGTCGATATGTGCGATTATCTGCTCCCTGCCGGAAAAATCGTATATCAGGAAGATAAGAATGGAAATGTCTTATCAACTTATGAATCTACGGACGATGAGCAGCTTGATCTTCCGATGGTAGTGCTTGTAAATGGGGAGAGCGCAAGTGCATCTGAGATCATGACAGCAGCATTAAAGGAATATGGTGTTGCGACGATCATTGGCGAGAACACATATGGAAAGGGAATCGTACAGTCGGTTATTCCGCTTTCTGATGGCTCAGCAATAAAGCTTACAACTGCCAAATATTTCACTCCAAATGGAAATGACATTCATAAGAAGGGTGTAGCTCCGGATATCGAAGTGAAATTACCGGAAGATTATACGGCAGATGATTTCCAAGGCAAGAAGGATACACAGTACCAGAAAGGTCTGGAAGTATTGCGCGGGAAGGTAAAATAGAGCAGGATTAGGTGTAGAAAATAGAGTAATTACATGGTATAATATGCGTAAGCATTGAGCCGTGCCAAAATAAACTCTGATGATTCGGCTGCTTGCAGACGAAAGCATTAGAGTTTATTTTGATAGGGCGAAAGCCCGACAACGAGGAAATACGAAGTATTTGCGAGTGTGCACGGCGAAAAGGAAAACCCGTGCGAGAGAGGAAATACGAAGTATTTGCGAGTGTGCACGGTTAAGAAAAATAAAGGAGAAACTTTCATGAATAAGGAATTGATTATCGTACTGGACTTTGGTGGTCAGTACAATCAGCTTATTGCACGAAGGGTCAGAGAATGTAATGTCTATGCAGAAGTACATCCGTACACTATGAGCATTGACGAGATCAAGAAGATGAACCCGAAAGGCATTATTTTCACCGGTGGACCGAATAGTGTATACAAAGCTGATTCACCAAGTTACAGCAAGGAAATTTTTGAACTGGGTATTCCAATCCTTGGAATCTGTTATGGTTCACAGTTGATGGCACATGTGCTCGGCGGTAAGGTAGCAACTGCTCCGGTCAGTGAATATGGCAGAACTGAGGTAACAGTGGATAAGAATTCCATTTTGTTTAAAGATGTAAATAAATCAACAATCTGCTGGATGAGTCATACCGACTATATCGCAGAAGCGCCGGAAGGATTTGTATCAACTGCAACGACTCCAAACTGTCCATTTGCGGCAATGGAAAATGCAGAGAAGAACTTGTATGCAACACAGTTCCATCCAGAGGTTATGCATACAGAAGAAGGAATGAAGATGCTTCGTGCATTTGTCATGGATGTATGTAAATGCTCCGGTGACTGGAAGATGGATTCTTTCGTTGAAGATACGATCAAGAGTCTGCGTGAGAAGATTGGAAATGGCAAAGTGCTCTGTGCATTATCCGGTGGTGTAGATTCATCGGTTGCAGCCGTTTTGTTATCCAAGGCAGTCGGCAAGCAGCTTACTTGTGTATTTGTCGATCAGGGACTTCTTCGTAAGAACGAGGGTGATGAAGTCGAAGCAGTATTTGGTCCGGATGGTCCATATGATCTGAACTTCATCCGTGTAAATGCGCAGGATCGTTTCTACCAGAAACTTGCAGGAGTTGTTGAACCGGAAGCAAAACGTAAGATCATCGGTGAAGAATTTATCCGTGTATTTGAGGAAGAAGCAAAGAAGATCGGCGCTGTCGACTTTTTGGTACAGGGAACAATTTACCCTGATGTGATCGAATCCGGTCTCGGAAAATCTGCAACGATCAAGAGTCACCACAACGTAGGCGGACTTCCGGATTATGTTGATTTCAAAGAAATTGTTGAACCGCTTCGTCTCCTGTTCAAGGACGAGGTTCGTAAAGCGGGTCGTGAGCTTGGTATTCCAGAGTATCTGGTAAGCCGTCAGCCATTCCCGGGTCCGGGTCTTGGAATCCGTATCGTTGGGGAAGTAACGGCTGAGAAGGTTAAGATTGTTCAGGATGCTGACTATATCTATCGTGAGGAGATTGCAAAAGCAGGTCTTGATAAAGGACTTGGACAGTATTTTGCAGCGCTTACCAACATGCGTTCGGTTGGTGTTATGGGTGATGAACGTACCTACGACTATGCAGTTGCACTTCGTGCCGTATGCACCAGTGATTTCATGACTGCTGACTGCGCGGATATTCCGTTTGAAGTATTGCAGAGAGTAATGACAAGAATTATTAATGAAGTGAAGGGTGTCAATCGAGTAATGTATGATCTGACGAGTAAGCCACCTGGAACGATTGAGTTTGAATAGTGCGGAAGTGCATAGATTATTTGATATGACGGGTAGTCTTTTTGATTGCCTGTCGTATTTTAAATTATATTGATTGTAATTGGTTTGTTGCCATGAGAAAGTTTATAATGCTAAAAATAAGAGCTGTGGTTAAATATATTTGAAAAAGGAATATGTGTAAAAGTATGGATGAAATAGTATATCACTATTGTGGTGTTGACACGTTTTTCAATATTATCAGAAATTCAAGTATGTGGCTTTCTGATATTGCAAAATCAAACGATTATCAAGAGTGTATAAGGTGTAGAGAATTTGTAAATAAGGGAATGGAAGAATATCTGAGAAATGATGTTGAAGCATTAAAAGCATGGAAGACTTGGTATGAGAATGGTGTATATAGTAATTTTTCAATGAAAACATTTTGTGTTTGTTTTTCTGAAAGTAAAGATAAATTAAGTCAGTGGAGAGGATATGCACAGGATGGAAAAGGAATAGCAATTGGTTTTAATAAGGACGTTCTTGAGGAACTAAATCAGATAAGTAAATTTCATACTGCTTTCGGAAAAGTGATTTATGATAATCCACAGGAATATGTTCAGAATATAATCGCGGATAATATAAAAAAACTTGAATATAAGGGCGTAGAACATGTTGCACTTGAGTTAAGTGAAAATTATAGAATGCAGTTTCCATTTGTGAAAAATCCGGGTTTCGAAGAGGAGAAGGAATGGAGAGTAGTAGTATGTTCGACAATAGGACACTATAACATACCAAGTTCAGAGAATATTCTTTTTTCTAAAGTTAAATATAGAACAGCAAACAATAAATTGATACCGTACATAGAAATGAATTTTAAGAGGGTTAAACAAAGTATTATCAAGGAAATATTTATTGGTCCTAAATCAGAGGTGGAAGTTGAAGATATAGTAAATCTCTTGAGTTTTTATGGATACTATGATGGTATAGAGGGAGGGTATAATTTCCAGCAACCAGTTGCTATCAAAAAATCAAGTACAACATATCGATAAGAAATGTATAGTTAAAAGAAAAATTTTGTGTATGCACAAATAAGAGCTAATCCCAATGTATGGCAACAAATTGGAAACAGAAAATCAGCGAGCCAAAATAATATATGTAACAAAAATAAAATAACGGCAAAAAAGATACAAATCTTAAACAAATATATTTAAGAACATCTTTGGACTTGCCGAGTTTGAATAGCGGATTTTGCCTCACAAAGCCTGTATTTATGGGCTTTGTGGGGCTTTTTCTTTACCTATTGGGGCGTAAATGGTGATATTTTCCACTACTCTTCTTGGAAAAATTTTATTTGGTGCTATTTTTGGCTGGAGATGGTTATTAAATATGTGAGTTCAATATTTGCGACTGTCTATTTCGAATTATGCGTGAGTAGAGTTCGGCCATATTTTTGAGTAGCGTAGTATCTTATAGTGCAGTATAATTTATAATATGTCTTTTTTAATGAGCAAAGAAGCTTATAATGTAATTAGAAGTTCAAAATATTTAAGAGAAAGTGATGTTTTTAAAAAAGGAGAACTATTTCATTTGTCGGAGAAGCAGGTGGCTAAGGTAACAAAAGCAAATGTTTTTAAAAAGACATGTATAATAAGTAAGATAAATCTTGATGGGACTGTAGAACTTGAATTTAAGCAGTGATTGCACAAGAGGTCATATGAAGTAGTAACTTTCTGCTGATTGTACATATATAACCACTAAGCTGATGGTGTTGATTAATAAAAGTCAAAACTGTTGGTTTAGTGTTTTTTTATGCATATTCCTAATATGAATTGTGGATGAAAAGATTAGTAATATGTGGTAAAATTATTCTTGGATATTTATACCCAGAAAGATATTACAAGTCCAGATTTATGGACATCACATATGAGATGATTCACAAAAAGGGAAGGAGCTGTGCAAATGGGGAAACGAGATCTTTCAGAAGAAGATATAAAAGCAAGATATATAACTCCAGCGGTAGAGCAATCAGGTTGGGACAAAAAGCAGATTCGCTATGAGTATGCATTCACAGCAGGTCGTATCATCCTAAGGGGTAATATAACTAAACGTAGTAAGAAAAAATTTACAGATTATCTGTTATTTTATAAGCCTAATCTTCCATTAGCAATCATAGAAGCTAAGGATAACAACCATCCAGTAGGTGCAGGACTGCAACAAGCTATAGAGTATGCAGAAGCTCTGGATGTAAAGTTTGTATATGCATCCAATGGAGATGGCTTTGTAGAGCAGGATTTAATAACTGGTGATATTCGTAACCTTTCCTTAGATGAGTTCCCATCACCAGATGAGTTATATCACAGATATGTAAATGAGATGAATTTCTCTGAAATTGGTGAGAAAGCTCTGCTAGAGCCATATTACTGGGTGCCAGGTTATAAGACACCTCGTTACTATCAGAGAATTGCCATTGACAGAACTGTAAATGCTGTAGCAAGTGGCAGGGACAGGGTACTCTTAGTCTGTGCAACTGGAACTGGTAAAACATTCATGGCTTTTCAGATTATTTATAGATTATGGAAAGCTGGAATAAAAAAGAAGATATTGTTCCTTGCTGATAGGAATGTCCTTGTAGACCAGACAATATCTGGTGATTTTAAGCCATTCGGGGGTAAAATGACTAAAGTCGAGAATAAACAGCTCGACAGTTCTTATGAAATCTATCTTGCATTGTACCAGCAGTTAGCTGGTGATGAGGGTGTAGAGCCATTCAAACAGTTTAAGCCTGAGTTCTTTGACCTGATACTCATTGATGAGTGTCATAGAGGCTCCGCTAAGGAAGAGTCAGCTTGGAGAAAGATATTAGAATATTTCTCTGGTGCAACTCAGATAGGCATGACAGCTACACCAATTGAAACAAAAGAGGCATCATCACAGACATATTTTGGAGAAGCTATTTATGAGTATTCTCTGAAACAGGGTATTGATGATGGATTCCTTGCTCCATATAAGGTCATTCGTATAGGACTTGATAAAGACCTTGTTGGTTATCGTCCAGAAGCTGGGAAACATGATGATAATGGCTATGAAATCGAGGATAGAGAGTACAATATCAAAGATTTTGATAGGACTCTTGTACTTGATGAGAGAACCAAAGTCATTGCAAAGAAAGTTACAGAATTCTTGAAGAAAACTGACAGGTTCAGCAAGACCATTGTGTTCTGCGTAGATGTGGAGCATGCGGAGCGTATGCGTCAGGCTCTCATTGTTGAGAATAAAGACCTATGGACGGAGAACCATAAGTACATTGTGCGTATAACTGGAGATAATGCTGAAGGTAAAGCCCAACTGGATAATTTCATTGATGAGGACAGTACATATCCTGTTATAGCAGTTACAAGTAAGCTGATGACTACTGGTGTTGATGCTAAAATGTGCAAGCTCATTGTGTTGGATAACAATATAAATTCCATGACAGAATTCAAGCAGATTATTGGTCGAGGTACTCGTCTGTTTGAAGATTATGGAAAAACATATTTTACAATTATGGACTTCCGTAACGCATCAAGATTATTTGCTGATAAAGATTTTGATGGTAATCCTGAGGTAGTAATCGACATTACTGGCGATGACCCAGTAGATCCAGTAACAGGCAATGAAGACGATACTGAAAATACAGGAGATGATACAGGCAGTAATTCAGGTACTGGAAATATTGGTGATTCTGGCGATGATTGGGGTACTGGTGATGGCTCTGAGAAGCCTAAGAAGTATTATGTCAAGGATGTAGAAGTCAAAGTTCTGTCTGAGAGAATACAGTACATTGATAAGGATGGAAAACTTATAACAGAAAGTCTTATCGATTATACAAGAAAGAATATTTTAGGACAGTATGCGAGGTTAGATGTATTCCTCAAGAAGTGGAATGAAGTAAAGAAAAAACAGACTATCGTAGAAGAACTTCGTGAGGATGGTGTACTGTTGGATGCTGTTCGTGAAGAGACAGGTCAGACTGATATAGACGATTTTGATTTAATCCTGCACCTTGCATATGATAAAGCACCACTTACCCGTATAGAGCGTATCAAAAATGTTCAGAAGAGAGGATATCTCTATAAGTATTCAGAGCTTGCACAAAAGGTTCTGGGAACACTTATGGATAAGTATGCAAGTGAAGGCTTGAAAGAGATAGAGGAGACAAAGGTTTTACAGTTACATGAATTCCAGCAGTTTGGTAGTCCTATGAAGATTGTCAAAGCCTTTGGAGGTAAAGCAGCATATGAACAGGCTGTGAAAGAACTGGAAGATGAAATCTTCTCTGCGTAGAATGAGGAGGATACTATGGAATATTTATATCATTATACAAGTATAGAAACACTTGCATTGATATTATCAAATAAAACAATTTGTTTTAACAATTTATTAAATGTTGATGATAGTGAAGAAGCAGAAACATTCGATATGGGTAAATTTGGGCGATTTGTATATGTGAGTTGTTGGACAAGTGATGGACAAGAATCTATTCCACTTTGGAATTTATATACACCTAATATGCATGGGGTTAGAATTAGACTGCCTAAATTTCCATTTAAAAAATATTCATATAATAAAGATGAATATTTTTTTAAGGAACGCATTGAGACATATATCAATATTGAAAAGATATATAATGAAAATAAAGTAAGTATAGTTGCAACACAACCAGAGTTGGTTGAAATTCAATATACGGATGATAAAGAAAAGTTATATCCTAAAGTACGAAAAGTATCAGCGGAAGAAAAATTTCAGCAATATTTAAATGATGGGATGATAGAAAACGGGAAATTAGATTTGTCATATTCATTTGCAGAAATAGGAAAGTATAAACGCAAAGAATGGGAGTTTCAAAAAGAATGGCGATATATATATTCGGTTGCTCCAATGGGGTTAAAAGAGGCAAATCCACCAACAATTGATAAACAAATAGAATTAATTAAAAGACTCGAGAATAAGGAATATGATCCACCATATTCAAAGATGTTTTTAGATTTAGATGATAATGTATTAAAGAGTGTTGAAATATTGTGTGGACCAAGAATGAATGATGCAGAAAAAGTTATAGTTAAGGCATTGTTAAAGGAATATTGTCCCAATGGAATATATAAAGAAAGTAAATTGAAAATAAGAAAATAATTGAAAGTAGGTTTTTTTACCAATGGCTATAACTAATTTCGTTAAGAGAATACAAGATGTAATGCGTAATGACGCAGGGGTAAATGGAGATGCTCAACGTATTGAGCAGATTGTATGGATTCTGTTTTTAAAGATATATGATGCAAAAGAAGAGGAATGGGAGCTTATCAATGATGATTATGTTTCTATCATTCCTGATGAGTATAAGTGGAGAAACTGGGCGGTAGATAACAAAGATGGTCAGGCTTTTACTGGAGATGCACTTCTTGACTTTGTTAATAATAAGCTGTTCCCTACACTTAAAAATCTTGAAGTATCTGAGGATACTCCAATGAACCAGATGATGGTACGTTATGCCTTTGAGGATGCCAACAACTATATGAAAGATGGTATCCTGCTTAGACAGGTCATCAATATCATTGATGAAATTGATTTTACAGAGTATGAGGAAAGACACGCATTTGGCTCAATCTACGAGTCATTTCTGAAAGATTTACAAAGTGCTGGTAATTCAGGAGAATACTACACACCTAGAGCTGTAACTGACTTCATGGTAAAAGTTACTAAGCCAAGACTAGGTGAGAGGGTAGCTGACTTTGCCTGTGGTACTGGTGGATTCCTTGTGTCTGCTCTTAACGAATTATATGAGGAGAGCCTTAAATCTAACGAGAACAAGGAAATTTATAATAATACAGTTTATGGTGTGGAGAAGAAAGCTCTGCCACATATTCTCTGTGTTACAAATATGCTCCTGCATGATATTGATAACCCTGAGATAATTCATGGCAATACTCTTGAGACTGATTACAAAGAGTACAGAAAGATGGAAAAGTTTGATCTTGTCCTTATGAACCCACCATATGGCGGTAATGAAAAGGATTCTGTAAAAGCAAACTTCCCTATGGAACTGCGTAGTTCAGAGACTGCTGATTTATTCATGGATATTATTATGTTCCGCTTAAAAAAAGATGGTAGATGTGGAATTATTCTTCCTGATGGTTTCCTCTTTGGTACTGATAATGCAAAGGTAAATATCAAGAAGAAACTGCTTGAGGAGTTTAATCTTCATACAGTCATAAGAATGCCACATAGTGTGTTTGCTCCGTATACTTCTATTACGACAAACATTTTGTTCTTTGACAATACACACCCAACAGAGGAGACATGGTTCTATCGTTTGGACATGCCTGAGGGGTATAAGAATTTCTCAAAGACAAAGCCTATGAAGCTGGAACATTTCGCACCAGCCCTTGAGTGGTGGGATAATCGTGAGGAGATTGAAGTAGATGGATTCCCTAAGGCTAAGAAATATATAGTAGATGAAATCGCAGCCAATGGATATAATATTGACCTCTGTGGATTCCCACACGAAGAAGAGGAAATCCTTGACCCGATGGATTTGATTAATCAGTATCAGGAAAAGAGAGCATCCCTTAATGCTGAGATTGACCATGTATTAGAGAAGATTACTTCTATGTTGGGAGGTAACTAATTTGAATGCACAGGATTTAAAGAACAGTATCCTACAGCTTGCTGTTCAAGGCAAGCTCGTCGAGCAAAGAGCCGAAGAAGGCACTGCGAGAGAGTTGCTCGAACAGATAAAGCTGGAAAAGGATCAGCTCATAAAGGATAAAAAGATAAAGAAGTCAAAGCCATTGCCTGAGATAACAGAAGAGGAGATACCTTATGAAATCCCTGAGTCTTGGGAATGGGTGAGATTAGGAAATATTATAATTTTACAATCAGGTCAAGATTTACAACCAGCTTTTTATAATTCAGAAGAAAAAGGTATACCATATTTAACTGGAGCAAGTAATATTGAAGATGGAAACATAATTATTAATAGATGGACAGAAAGTCCAAAAGCAATTGCTAATCAGGGAGATTTGCTATTAACATGTAAGGGAACAGTAGGAAAAACTACATTATTGAATTTATCAGAGGTTCATATTGCACGTCAGATTATGGGAATTAGGACTTTAGGAGCAAGCATATTATACATAAAATTATTTGTGGAAAGTCAGATTACCTACTTGAAATCGAAAGCAAAAAGTATGATACCAGGTATTGAAAGGAATAATGTTTTGAATTTATGCATTCCTGTACCACCACTTGAAGAGCAGCACCGCATCGTTGCCAAGATTGAGGAAATTCTTCCATATATCGACCAATATGACAAGGCTTATACGAAACTGGAAACATTTAATAAAAAATTCCCAGAGGATATGGAGAAGAGTATCCTGCAAATGGCTATGCAGGGTAAGCTGGTGGAACAACGACCAGAAGAAGGAACTGCTGATGAACTTTATGAGCAAATTGTTGCAGAGAAAGCTCAGCTTATCAAAGATGGCAAGATTAAGAAAGAAAAGCCATTGCCTGAGATTACTGAGGATGAAATTCCTTTTGAGATTCCTAGCAGTTGGAAATGGGTGAGATTTCAAGAGGTATGTGCAGTTTTGACCTGTGGGTATGCATCAACTCCAGAATATGTTGCAGAAAATATTGGAATGCCATTTATTTCAGCTAAAAATATTAAGCCATATAAATTTATGCCAGATGACCATAAATATATTAAGAGAGAGTTGTATGATAAGTTGACGCAAACTTGTTGTCCTAAAAAAAATGATATTTTATTAACTAGAGTAGGAGCTGGTATAGGAGAAGCTGCAATTATAGATATAGACATGGAATTTGCTATATATGTAAGCTTGACATTGATAAAATTAGTGGATTATAAACAGCTTGATAATAGATATATTCTTTATTGGCTTAATTCACCTATTGGTACAGATAATGCAAGGAAAAATATATTTGGCAAGGGTGCTTCTCAGGGAAATTTAAATGTAAATAATGTAAGAACATTTCTAGTGCCACTTCCACCACTTGAGGAGCAGAAGCGTATTGTTGCCAAGGTAGATGAACTTTTACCATATTGTGACCAGCTTATCAAGTAAATTGAATTGTGCAGGGAGGTGCATTGTCATAGATAAATGGAGTATGGCAAAGTATTTGATTGATGCAAAAAAGAATATAGATAGCATTATTTTTATTGAAGAAAACATTGATAAGGTTTGCAATCTAAACCTTAGACGAAAAGTTGAGGAATTAAGGAGAGAATTCTACATAAACTGTTGTGTTGTACTTGATAAATCGCATCCTAAAAACAAAAAGAAAATTTGTGAAGACAAGCTGATTGAGGCGATTTATTATGAACGTGATAAGAATTGTGCGCATAGAGATGATGATTACAAATCTCCAGAGTTCAATCAATTGAGTGATATGATTGAAACGATGAAACATCAGATACAGAAAGTGCTTGTGGTTTGCAGGGATTCACTTCCTAGTAATATCACTTTGGATTTTGTATCACACGATAAGGAATTGTTTCGCCTAATATATGGAATTACTGCTGAAAAGGAAGAAGAAATAAAACATAGAAAGTATCCTGAGTATGGCAAGATACAACAGTCAGGAGATTTTATAACAAAGAAAATATTTCAAGAAGCTGAGGATATCAGAACAATTAAGAATAAAAATGATTATGCAGTAATAATAGAGAATGGTATTAATTTTTATGAGGCATTACAAAATCGTCAGGATGCTTGTATTAAGATAAATGTCCTTTATAATTTGGAAACATGGTGTAGTATAAATCAAGAAAGTTTTGCAAAGATTCAAAAACTCAAAAAAGCTGGAGGATTAAATGAATTTGATATGCCAGTTATGCCAAAGGACAATGCACAGTTAAACTAACACATCAGGATATTGGTCAGATGCAGATGTATGTTAATTATTATGATAGATATGAAAAAATGGAAGATGAAAATCCAACGATAGGAATTCTTTTGTGTAAGGAAAGAAACGATGCTTTAGTTGAGATTACTTTGCCCCAAGACGCTAATATTTATGCATCAGAATATAAATTGTATTTGCCGGACAAGAAGTTGCTTCAACAGAAGTTGAAGGAATGGATTGAAGAGGAAGAAGTGTAAAAAAGAGGCTGTGAAATATGGTTGAGAAATGGATTAAGATTGTTGCTCGTGGCGGTCTCCTTTCCGCAGGTATTTTGCACTATCCAAGAGGTCAATCATAGCTGTAAGCATATTGGTGTATTCTGCCTGCATTTCCTTCATTTCATCCGAAGAAGGAAATGTATCGGGAGTGGTACTGGTTGATGTAAATGTTTTCTGCATTTCAAGTAATTGCAGATATAGTGCATTAATAGTTTATGCCAGGTGATATATGGTTTCTTTCTTGCCAACAATGCAGATGTGGTTGTAGATGCAGGAACGGACAAAGTAATCCTGCTTTTTCATACCGCTTGCAAGAATTCGGCTTCGATTTGCTTATGTTCGGTATCGGTGATTGGGTATTATTGAAAATACGCGTACTACCAAAGGTAATACATATGTTAAGCTTTAAATAATTCAATCATAAATGTGAGCGAATTATGATTGAATAGAAGAAGTAAGAGCATAAAGATTATAGACAATAAGAGTAATTAAAGTCATAATATGAGAAAATGAATCTTGATAACAGGTGGAGATTAAAAAATAGATATGATAAAATAATATATGGAAATCAAGATTATGTAACGAAGGTGAAAGTGTGCTTGTTAAGAGAAATACATTAGCGGAAAAATATTTTATTGAATTAATATCAGTTTTTAAGGAACAAAACTGGGATATTGAAGAAAGCATAAGTGGAGAAAACTCGGTATTTGATATGTTCTGCAAAAGATTAGAAGAGTTGGAATCTGATGCGGATAGAGAGTTAATGCTTGAATTGACACGTAAATATTTGGTGGTTGATTTAGAAGAATATGGAAAGTACATGGTAAATGTGTTTAGAAAGTTTATAGATAGAAATAAAGATAAATTAGACAAAATGGAAGTTATACATATGTTCCCGGTACAAGATAAAGATTATCCAGCAAAAACAAAAAGTGGTAATGTTATGTGTTATTTGTTTCAAGGGAATCTTATGCGAAGATTCGATGAATTTCGTAACAAGAGAATTAGGATAATAGAAACTTTCGATGGATTGGAAAAATATAAAGAAGATATTGAATGTTTACTTCTTGTGGATGATTTTGTTGGAACTGGTGATACAATATTAGGTTGTATAAACTTAATTGAGGGAAAAGGCATAAAAAAGGAAAAAATTAAAGCATTAACATTGGTAATGCAAGAACAAGGTAGAAATGCAGTAGAAGAATATGGAGTAGAAACTTATAGCGCTGTTTTAAGAAACAGGGCTATAACAGATAATTATAGCATAGAAGAGGCAGAGAAAAAAATTGTACAGATGAAGAATATTAGTAAACGAATAAAAGCTAAGAAAGAATTATATTTAGGGTATAAAGAGTCGGAAGGATTAGTATCAATGATAAAAACACCGAATAATACTTTCCCATTTTATTGGTATGAAGGTAAACGAGGTGGAAAGTTATGTGTAGCACCGTTTGCAAGAAGAAATAATGTAGGAGTTGATGTATAGATATGGATGAATTTGTAATGTATAGATTGTTAGACTTGATTAATAAAAAAGAAACAATAAGCGCTATGTTTAAATTGGGATATTCATACTCCAGCATAGCAAAATGGTTTTCATATTTGGAGGATTTGGAATATATATACACAGAAGGGGATGTTAGTAAATTTATTACACAAAAAGGAAAGAATAAGTTACATGATTTAGAAAAGAAATACAAAAACAAGACGATTGGTACATTAGAACAATACAAGATAAAAAAGATGGAACTTGAAGAAATATATTTACCTTGATATAATAAATATATCTTGGAGCTACTAGACTTATGCACTTGGTGCGGGGTTGGCGAGTCGTCAACTTAAGAAGAACTTATTTTCAAGCCTGTGTAAGAACAAGCTGGATTTTGCGGGAGCAAAATCAATCTTGTTCTTACGTAATCGAGAATTCTGCGAATTCTCTCATCATATAACTGTGTCAAATGAGTAAGCACATTTGACGCAGTTATATGACAGATACTTTTATGTAGTAGCTCCAAGATTATATATGGAGGAAGACGTGAATTGGAAGAATTATTGTGTTGAATTTCGAAAAGAAGCAGCATTAAAAGGAAAAAATGAAGAATATTGTGATACGTGGTTACAATACGCTAAAGTACTATTTGATAAAGGACTGCCAATAATTTATAACCAAGAGCATTTATGTTTGTTGTTGGGATATAAAGAGGAGTATGTTTTTGCTGTGAGTAATTCTGCTTCAAATTTTTATCGAAATTATGAAATACCAAAAAAGAACGGCGGGGTTAGAGAAATATCAGAACCATTGCCAAGTTTAAAAGAGATCCAAAGATGGATTTTGGATAATATTTTGTCTTCGATAAATATTAGTGTGTATGCGAAAGCTTATGTTAAAAAGAAATCTATTAAAGATAATGCGAGATTTCATAAAAGGCAAGAAGTGCTACTAACATTGGACGTAAGTAATTTTTTTGATAGTATCTCGTCGGATAAAATATATAATCTGTTTTTAGATTTAGGATATAAAGAGGATGTAGTGGTGATGCTTACAAATTTATGTTGTTTGAATGGATGGTTGCCTCAAGGTGCACCAACAAGTCCCATGCTATCAAACATAATACTTAGGCAGTTTGACAATGTGATGGGTAAGTACACCAATGAGAAGAAAATAAGGTATACAAGATATGCGGATGATATGACTTTTTCGGGAACCTTTAATCCAGGTCAAATTATATCAGTCGTAAGAAAAGAATTATTTAGACTGGGATTACAGTTGAATGAGAACAAGACAAGAGTAAGAAGAAAGGGGCAATGTCAAGAGGTTACAGGGATAGTTGTAAATGAGAAACTGCAATTACCTAAAAATGTAAGAAAGAAAATTCGTCAAGACCTTTATTATATAAGAAAATACGGATTGGAATCTCATATGGAATATTGTGATATAAGTAAAGAGAAATATTTACAGCATCTTAAAGGTAGGATTCAGTACGGATTGTTCATAAATCCATATGATTATGAGTTGCAAGGTTACTTAAGTTATTTGGAAAATATGTACGGACAATATTAATAGATTATTTCACCCGTTTCAAAGTATTTTGGAACGGGTGAAGTTAAATATTCTCAAGGGAAAATTTAATTAAATTCATTCATAGCATCCACATAATCCTGCAATCCGCTTCCCTTTAATGCTAATTTGGCATACAGAAGAGGTGCTTCCTCAGCCATTCGGTAAAGATAAACAATATCATTTGGGTCATCAAAGGTGACGGAGGAATTACATTCCTTACAACGGATAATAAGAACAGAGTTCTCACCGATATTGATAATGACTGAGTCTGTGGCATGCTCATACATACCAAATTGAAAATTAAGATTGTTGTTCATAGTGGTCTCCTTCCCACAGATATTTGGCACCATCCAAGAGGTCAATAATAGCTGTAAGCGTATTGGTGTATTCTGTTTGCAATTCCCTGATTTCATCCGAAGCAGGAAGTGTATCAGACGTGGCATCAGTTAAGGTAAATGCTTTCTGCATGTCAAGCAGTTGCAGATACAGAGCATTAACAGACTGCACAAGCGGATATATAGTTTCTTTCTTACCGACAACGCAGATGCGGTTATAGATGCAGGAACGGACAAAGTAATCCTTCTTCATCATGCCGCTGGCAAGGATGCGGGCTTCGATTTGTTTTCGTTCAGCATCGCTGATTCTAAAACTTATAGTTGGATGTTTGTGTTGATTGCTCATAGAAAAGCTCCTTTCATAGTTGGTGTGGCAGCAGGTACAGTTAAGCACCTGCAAGCCACATTTGATTATTCGTTTTTAGTAGTAAAAGTAGATTATATCTGCCATGGATTTCATAGGAGCAATAGGGAAGTATTGCAACTAATTTGCTACTAAAGTTTTTGAAAACGATATGAAAAGAGTAACATTAGATGAAACAGATGCGGTGGAATGCCGCATAAAATCAGCATTTTTGATTTGATGATACTTCCTTTGGGAAGAGTTTGAATAACGGACTAAAATGCCGAAAGCCTGTATTTATGCGGGCTTCCGGCATTTGTTTTATCAAATGGCTCTAGTTTGGCTCTATTTGTGGGCGGGATAAGGGTTGCGAAAGCACTGATGGAGAAATAAAGGTATAATGGTAAGGAAAAAGTGATATATGCATCTTGGAAGCACAGCAATACTGAAAATTATAAGTTCAGCTGGAACAAAAAGTATGTTATGTACTGGAGAATTCCGGGGATCTGTGGGGAGTAATTGCGGGAAAAAAGGAAAAAGCGTATAATGCAAGAAAATAATGTTTTCACAGTGTAAAATAGAGGAGAGAATTATCATGCAGAAAATACTGATTGTAGAAGATGATACAAATATCAATAATCTGCTTCAGGAAGCATTATCAAAAGCAGGCTATTCCTGTGAGCAGGCGTTTTCCGGAACTGAGGCAAAGCTGCTTTTGAATATGCAGGAGCATAGCTATGCACTGGTGTTGCTGGATTTGATGTTGCCGGGAATTACAGGAGAAGCAGTTCTGGAGGAAATACGGAAAAAGGGAAATCTTCCGGTTATTGTTTTGACTGCGAAAGATAGCTTGGATGAAAAGGTAAAGGTTTTAACTAGTGGGGCTGATGATTATATAACGAAACCTTTTGAAATCAGAGAGGTACTGGCAAGAATTCAGGTACAGCTTCGTCATACAGAAGAAAAGGAAATAAAAGAATCTAACCTTTCGTTCAGAGAGATGGTATTGAACAAAGCTACTTTTCAGGTCAGCATTGGTGGAAAAATACTTCCTAAGATAACAAGACAGGAGTTTGCGATTTTAGAATTACTGCTCAGAAATCCGAAGCAGGTTTTCAGTAAAGAGGACATTTTTGAATATGCGTGGGACGAACCATATATGGGTGAAACAAAAACTCTGGATGTACATATAAGCAATATTCGTAAAAAGATAAAAACAGTTACATCTGAGAAATATATTGAAACAGTCTGGGGAATCGGTTATCGTCTTCATCTATAATCTTTACTCTTTTTTTACTATTTATTTGCGTTTGATTAGGATTATTCCTTTATGATAAATGCAGATAAGAAAAAGGAGATGAAAAACTTGAGCGAAATGTTATTGGAAACAAGAAACTTGACTAAGCAATATGGACACCATAAAGCTGTGGACAGTGTCAATATGCATATTAAAAAAGGTGCTATTTATGGTTTTATCGGTCGGAATGGAGCTGGGAAGACAACTTGTCTGAAGATGATCAGTGGACTTTCCAAGCCAACTTGTGGAGAAATCGAGATGTTCGGATACAAGGGAAAGGATTTGCAAAAAGTTCGATCACGGATAGGATGTCTGATTGAGGCACCGGGACTTTATGGAGATATGACTGCATATGAAAATCTGAATATCAAATGCAAGCTGTTTGGAATAAAGAAAAAAAGTTATATTGAAGAAATATTGAGAATTATCGGTCTGGAGGATGTGGGAAAGAAAAAAACAAAACATTTTTCACTTGGAATGAAACAGCGTTTGGGAATTGGTCTTGCTTTGGTTGGAGAACCAGATTTATTAGTTCTTGATGAGCCAATCAATGGATTGGATCCACAGGGTATTGCAGAGATCCGGGATACGATTCAGAGACTTCAGAAAGAGAAGAATATGACAATATGCATTTCCAGTCATATTCTTGAGGAATTATCGAAGATTGCTACTGATTATGGAATTATTCATAATGGAAGTTTATTACAGGAAATTACAAGAGAAGAATTAATAAGAAGATGCAGTGAACGGATAGAGTTGACATTGGATCATCCGAAACAGGCGATTCCGGTGATGGATTCTATGGGATTTACCAACTATCAGGTAACAGATAAAGAGCATATTCATATTTTTGAACGATTGAATGAAAGTGCAGCGTTGAATATGGAACTTGCAAAGTCAGGAATTCCGGTAAAAGGGATTTCCATAACCAGTGAAGAACTGGAAACTTATTTTCTGAATCTGACGGGAGGTGCGGATCATGCTTAATATAATAAAAATGGATTTATACCGGATGCTTAAAACCAAAAGTATGTATGTAATCTGGATCGTACTGGCAGCAATATTATTGATTTCAACATCTTTATGCAAGACAGATTATGAGCTTTTGACTGAAAAGGATGCCATGAAACAGGAGCAGGTTACTGAACCTACTGTGGATAATATTAATGTGGGAATGATGGTAACGCTGCCTACGGAGCCGGGAGAAAAGGTGACGGTATATGATATCTTTTTTGCCAATTCCCAAGGAAAATTGTATGCACTGCTTTTGGTAATTTTTACTGTTCTGTTTTCAACAGCGGATATCAGTAGCGGATATATTAAGAATATAGGAGGTCAGGTTAGAAATAGAGGAACTCTGATTTTTTCCAGGGCAATTGCCTTGGCTGTCTTTACGGTACTGACAATGGCAGGTGCATTCTTATTTCAGGCAGCGGCGAATGGTATTGTTTTCGGGGAATTGGAATGGGGAAATACAAAGGCAATTTTATCTTATTTTGTGACTGAACTGGCTCTTCATTATGCACTTGTGCTGATTTGTATGGCGATTGCAATTATTTTGAAAAATAATGTAATCAGCATGGTCATTGCTGTCTGTCTTAGCATGAATGTAATGACCATTGTGTATGGGGGGATCAATAGTGCTATTCAAAAAATAGGAATTCAGAATTTCCAGATTTATAAGTATACGATAACAGGAAAATTATCACTGCTTCCTATGGAGCCGAGTGGAAATGAGTGTTTGGCGGCATTTGGTGTGGCAATAGTGTTCATCGTTATGATGATATCAGTAAGCAGCGTTGTTTTTCAAAAGAGGGATATTTAACGGATGTATATCGTAATTGGGATATTAGCAGGAATTATTATCTTACAATTTATTATTATGTGGAAATACCAGCGGCAGGTGAAAGACATCTGCCGCCAATTGGCGTTTATGATGAAACATGACAGTAACATGTTGATTAACCATGAATTTGATGTGGGTGGAATAGGAAAGCTTTCTGACAAGTTGAATGAGCTTCTGGAACTGCGAAGAAAAGAGAAGCAGCATTATCAGGAGAAAGAAGCTCTGATTGCGGACACTTATACAAATCTTTCTCATGATATCCGCACACCACTGACATCTTTGGACGGATATTTCCAGCTAATGGAAGAATGTGAAAATATAGAGGATCAGAAACGTTATTTAAGCATTATCCACGAAAGAATTCATAGTCTGAATGAAATGTTGGAAGAACTTTTTATGTTTACAAAGTTAAAAAACGAATCTTACAGTTTGGAATTGACATTGTGCTGTATGAACCGGATTTTGAAAGAAACAGTTTTTTCATACTATGATGAATGGGTAAGAATGGAAATTCAGCCGGATATTCAGATTACGGAAGAACAGTTGTATATACATGGAAACAGGCAGGGACTCTGCCGTGTTATCCAGAATGTGATAAAAAATGGGCTGGATCATGGAGAAAAGAAGATTAGCATTGTGTTGGAACGTGATCAAAATCAGGCGGTGCTTAGAATCAGCAATCAGGTTACACATCCAGAACAGATTAATATAGATCAGGTATTTGAGCGATTTTATAAAGCAGATGTTGCCAGAAGTAAAACATCTACTGGATTGGGACTATCTATTGCAAAGGAGTTGGTTAGTCGGATGGATGGAGAGATTGAAGCAAAAATAGAAAAAAAAGAGTTTATTGTTGAAATGAACTTTCCGATTGTAACCGATGCTAAATAGTATTTTGCAACGTAGAGGGATAATCAATAATTTTTATTTATCCTTGCAGAAGCATTAGCTCTTATGTTAGGGTTTTTCACATCGTTTTGTTTTTTTTAGATAGCTTTTCTTTGAGGCATGTGAAAAAATGATGAAAAGGTATTTGCGATGGTATTTGTATCTTGTATAATAATTTTACAATGATATTTTTAATTCAGCAGATAATTTTTATCGAAAAGTATGCTGCTCACTAAAAACAATGACAATGGGTATTTTTATATCCAGATATACAAATGATAAACAGGAGGTTTTTTATGGATAAACACATAGAAAAAGCAATGCAGTTAAGAAGTAATGCGATGTGCCCGAACTGTGCGGAAACGATAATGATGACCTATGCAGAGGAGCTTGGTTTGTCGGAGAGCCAGATGAAGGCACTTGGTACAAATTTTGGTGGAGGAATGAAGTCAGGCAGTACATGTGGAGCTGTGACAGGAGCACTGATGGTACTTGGAGCATTGGGAATCTCAGATCCTCATATCGTAGGAGAGTTCCAGAGAAAGATGAAAGAGAATCATAATGGTATGATAAATTGCTTTGATCTGTTAAGAGCAAATGCACAGGCGGGCGGTCAGAAGAAACCACATTGTGACGGTATGATCAAAGAAGCCATTGAACTGATAGAAGAATATAGGTAATACCCTGGGAGGAGAAACATTATATGAGAGGAAAACGAGGACTTTTACTAGCCGTAGTTATTTTATTAGTATTCGGTATATTTGCATTTCAGGGAGCCGATATAGAGACTTATGCAAAAGGTACAACTTCGAAATGGACGGTAACTACGAGTAAAAAAACTTATGCTTATACAGGAAAGAAAATTAAACCGAAAGTTACAGTGAAGTATAAGGGGAAGAAATTAAAACCGAAGAACTATAAGGTTACATATCCTAAAAAGCCCGTCAAGCCGGGTAAGTACAAAATTAAAGTTACCTTAAAAGGCAAATATAAAGGTAAAAAATTAAAAGGAAGCAAAACCATAGAATATAGCATAGCGGTTCCTGCGGTAAAAGGTCTGAGTGGCACAATTAAGAGCGGTGAGTATTATGGGGATGCTTTATGCTTTAGCTGGGATAACAATTCGGCTATGAATATCGATGGATATGACATAGAAGTAAAAAATAATGGGAAAAATGGAAATAAATTAACAAAGAAGAAAATAGAAGCTTATTATAGCAACTACAATGTTGAGATTTATGAATATGGGACGACATATACATTCCGCATACGTTCCTATAAGAAAATAGGCGGGAAAAAATATTATTCCAAATGGTCTAAAGTAACGAAAAAGGTACCGGTACCAGATTATCATATGACTACTAAGACAGTAAATGGGATAGAGCTTGCATACAAGCAGGACGCATTTCCATTCTTTAAATATACTGGTTATTCGAGTTATGATGGCGATGTAAAGGACAGAACTTCAAAGAATTTTGCACAGTGCTATTTTCCGATCTTTATTAAGCAGAGGCTGAAGGATAATTTTATAATTCATACAGAATATAATGAAAAATGTGGATTTAGCAGTTTTTCACATTCGCAATACATTCCGAACAGAAAAGATGTTCAAGTAGCAACAAATATATCGGTGACATATTATAATGAAATGCCAGTTGAAGATAAAATGCAGCAGGCCCTTTATAAGCAGGGCTATGTTGGATACATACTTGTAAATGCAAGCTGCCTGTTGGATAAAAAGCAATCGGTAGGTGTATATTTTGGTGATGCAAAGGTTGTAACACTAGTATCAAATGGATATTCAAAAGCCAAGGAATATGACTACAGAAAATATAGAGGATATAATCCGTTCATAGAACCTGTGTATATTTATGAAAGCGAAGTGCTTCTAAAAGATATGTTAAAAGATGTTGCCAAATGTGCACCAAACATGACAGATTATGAAACATATACGGCACTTAAATATTGGATACAAAATCACACCTATACGGAGTACTCATGCTGGGGTGCGGCAACAGTGGCAAATGCTATGATGGAGCTTGGTTATCCATACATAATACTGTCTTGTTCGTATGATGGGAAGGATGGACTTTATAACGACTACAGCCGATACTATTCTCCTGCAAGTAAAATCGCACATGATTCGGCTGGACATATGATAACATTGATTTTTATGGAGCCGGGCAAATATGTAAGGTGCGAGGTTCAGGGCTATGGCTTTGGCAGTTCAGAATTTAAGTTTGATCCTACAGGATGGCAGAGACCTGTTAACAGCACATTAACTTCCGCATCAGCTGAGTTTGGGTTAAATGAATATAATACCATCGAAGAATTAATGAAGGGAGATTATTATATAGATATCAATAAATACGATCCATATGACTGGCATACATGGTCCGCTCATTTAGAGTAATAGTGCAAATAGATAAAAGTACTTGCATATTTATCTGCATTTATATATAATGGAAAAACATCGAAAATAATTGAAAAGATAAGGTATATATTAGGACGAGGCTAAAAGTCTGTCCGGATATATACCTTTTTTATATTATTTTCAATGGAGGTGCTGATATGGCATACAAATTTACAGAAAAAAGAAACAACATTCAGGAACAGACCACATATGTGCTCTACATGATCGTCAGCAGTTATTTTCACAAAAGCATCTGTAATTCCCGAACATTGGAGACATCGTTGTATCTTCATTATCTGGAGATGCCGAAGAGCCAGCAGGAAAATCTGGAGAAGCAGGTGATCCGAAGATCGGAACAGGATCTTGGGGAAGTCATGTCTGTGCTTTCTCAGATGCCTGCGGAAATGCAGGGGTCTGGCGATTTGCAGTATTTATATAGTGAATGGAAATGTTTTGTAGATGACCGCTTATTTGGACATTACACTTGTTACTATTGAATCATCATTGTGAAGATCAAAGGAGATTAATTTATGAGCAAAAGAGAACCAATCAAAACTACAAAAGAAGCAATTATTTCATATTGGGCAAAGCATCAGGACGAATGCGGATTAAGTGTAGACTGGGCTGAAGCGGGTGAAAGATGTTGGAGATGCGGGTGTGAGCGTTCATTGGATCGATGCCACATTGTACCGGATTCATTAGGTGGAAAAGATGAACCGGAGAATTTGGTGCTTTTGTGAAAGAGATGCCATGCAGATGGTCCGAATGTTGTAGATCCGGAGATTATGTGGGACTGGATAAGAGCCTATGGGGTTTCGTTTTATGATACATTTTGGGGATGTGAGGGAATGCGCGAATATAAATTTATATATGGGTATAAATTTCGGAGCGCATTAAGATATATTCTGGATCATTCAGAAAATGAGCTGGATGAAAGAAAAATGCAGGAATATATAAGTAAAGAAATCAAGTCCCTTGCAGACAGATCAAGTGTGCATTTTGGACAAAATTACTGGAATACAGCAACATATGCAGGAAATCTTAGAATGATAATTAAGTCATTAGCAGAAAAGCAGGGGATTAACATTAAAGAAATAGATAAAGAACTACAGCAAAATAAATCCTCATGGTGGCTGGAAGCATTTTAGAGAAAGCAGCATAGTTCCTCTAAAGAGTGGGATTTTTCCCTTTTCACCTATTTTATATATTTTACATATGCGACAAACAATGCATAGCTGGAAAAGTCCGTGTAAGTGATGCTTGAAAAATAGTCGCCAGATATCTGCAGGAATGCAGGTGTCTGGCGATTTGCATATGCTGTCAGTTTAAAAATGGTAGTATGACTATACGAAATGTGTTATAATGCAAAAGAAGTAATAAGGGGTGGGTTAGTCTAATAGCCAAATCTGGCAAGAATTACCTAAAGAAATAAATAATCTTATACTTTGCGAATAAAGGACAATTTATATTATATATTGTCGAATAAAAGTAGTGAGGCACAAATGGATACAAGAAAAGAAATGATAGTTATACAGGGTGTAATAAAAACATGCAAGGTAGCATTATGTGAATACAATAGAGAAATGTATTCCTGGAATGTTTGGTATAACGATGGAAGGTTTTCTATATATAGGTATGATGAAGTGGAAAAATTAACAAATCCCAAGGTTTTAAATCCTGTTGAATACCGCATTAGCAGGAATGGTAAGGAATTCTTTAATATAGAAGAAATCTATGTTTTTAATGGTAGAGAAGAGGAATATTGGCATATTTGTTTCAAAAAAGAAATACAAGGCGATTATTTTCGGAGAGATCTTAGCATAGATAAATCCATTTTAAGTCAGGGTAATGAAGCAAATAAATTTGAGTATATGAAGCAGATTGCAGAATTGAGTGATCTCAGAAATAATAGAACAGGTGATAAATTACTGGTAAAGAAATATGAGAAAATATCCTTCATAAGCCCATATGTAGCATTATCCCATTACTTGAATCCGGCTAATTATAAAATAAAAAAGGGAAATTATACTCCAATCTTTCCGTTTGGGTGTAATAACAGTCAGTATACAGCAGTGAAAAAGGCGATGGAGAATCAGATCAGTGTCATTCAGGGACCTCCTGGTACTGGCAAGACTCAGACAATTTTGAACATAATTGCAAATATTTTAATGGATGGAAAAACAGTTCAGATTGTTTCTGGAAATAATTCAGCTACTGAAAATGTATATGAGAAATTGAGTTTTCCAGAGTATAATATGGGATTTATTGCAGCACGATTAGGTAATTCCGAAAATAAAAAACGTTTTATAGAACAACAAAGCATTGACTATCCTGACTTTTCATCATGGAGAGTACATACGGATATTCTTGCGTTACAGAGAAAAATACACGAAGATTCTGTTAAATTAAGGACTGTATTTGATAAACAGGAAAGATTGGCTGCATTAAGACAAGAACTTTCACAGATGCTTATAGAACAGGAATATTTTAATCAATATGTACAGGAAAAGAATATCTATATAGCAAAAATAAAGTTCCGGAAAAAGATATCATCGAAAAAATGGATCGAATTATGGCAGGAGTGGCAGATGGCTGTAGAGGAAAAACAGAAAATCAGTTTATGGATTAAATTGAAGTCATTATTTATGTATGGGATAGGAGATTGGAAATTTTATAAACAGGATATCACAAATGTAATTACAATATTTCAGGTTATGTATTATTATGCAAGAAAAGAAGAATTAACAAGTGAAATATTAGAAATAGAAACCTATTTAAAAAATACGGATCAGAATTTATTAAATAATCTATGTAGTGAATCTATGTTGGTTTTAAAAAATCAGATAGCAAAAAGATATGGAAATAACACGGAACGTAGAATATTTACGGAAGATGATTTATGGAAAAATTCGGAGGAGGTATTAGCGGAATATCCTGTCGTATTGAGTACAACATTTTCAGCCAGAAACAGTCTGAATTCGAAAATAATATATGATTATCTTATTATGGATGAAGCTTCACAGGTTGATATCGCAACAGGAGTATTAGCCCTTTCGTGTGCACGGAATGTTGTAATTGTTGGAGATACGAAGCAGTTGCCTAATGTTGTCCCAAATGATATAAAAAACAGAGCAGATGCTATATTTAATAATTTTAAAATTGATGAGGGATATCGGTATACCAAGAGTTTTTTGCAATCTGTTTTAGAAATTATACCAAATGTTACACAAACGATGTTGCGTGAGCACTACAGGTGTCATCCGAAGATAATTAATTTCTGTAATCAAAAATTTTATCATGGTGAATTGTTAATTATGACAGAGGATCATGGTGAGGAAGATGTGTTGTCAGTTGTTAAAACAGTTGTAGGAAATCATGCGAGAGATCATTATAGTCAGAGACAGATTGATGTTATAAAAAATGAAATTATTCCGCAGCGTAATCTTGATTTACAGAAAACAGGCATTATAACGCCATACAGAAACCAAATGGAAGCATTGTGTAATGAAATTTTAGATACAGATATTGCAACGGTACATAAATTTCAAGGACGGGAAAAGGAGAATATAATAATTTCTACCGTTGATGATGAGATTTCAGATTTTGTTGATGATCCATATTTGCTTAATGTTGCTGTATCGCGAGCAAAAAAGAGACTGATATTAGTGGTAACAGGAAATGAACAAACACGGGAGCGTAACATAACAGATTTGGTTGCTTATATTCAATACAATAATTTTGAAGTTACAGATAGCAAAATTTATTCTATATTTGATTATTTGTACAAGCAATATACAGAAGCAAGAAAGTTATATTTGAAGAATCATCCAAAAGTGTCAAAGTACGATTCTGAAAACTTAATGTATAGTTTAATTGAGGATATTCTTGCTGAAAATAAATATGCAAGTTTGGATGTCGTTTGCCACTTCCCTTTGAATAAACTAATAAGAAGTTCAGAGTTGTTAAGTGATGAAGAAAGGCGATATGTTGCCCAGTCTGGTACGCATGTAGATTTCCTTATATATAGCAGACTTGGTAAAAAGCCGATACTTGCTATCGAAGTCGATGGATATGAATATCATCAGGCAGAATCCAAACAGGCTTTCAGAGATTCAAAGAAAAATCATATATTTGAGTTGTATAAAATTCCATTATTGCGGTTTTGTACAAATGGAAGTGGAGAAAAGCAACAGATTATTGAAAAGTTGGAAGAAGTGATGGGATAGGATTACTTTATCTTCCCCTCCACCTTCTTCATATGTCTTACATATACGATAAACAGTGCACATCCGGTAAATATCCATGAAGCCACATATACATTCAACAGCCAGTCAAATGTTGGCAGCAGGCGGAAGACCGTGCCAAGCCAGATCAGACGGAAAACAACCGTTCCTAAGATGGTGAAGATTGCAGGTTCTACTGATTTGCCCATACCACGGAGAGCGGCACTTTCAACCTCGTAAGTAGTGGTCAGACCTTCCAGTGAGCAGACATGATACATACGGATCAAAGCATAGGCAGCGACTGCTGTACTTTTTGTATAGATTCCGACGAAAAAGTCACTCCATACGATAAAGATAACTGCGAGAATCTCTGTGAAGACAATGCCAAACAGCATGTTTAACCAGAACACTTTCTTGCAGCGTTTGATGTTTCCTGCGCCATAGTTCTGGCTGGTGAAGGTGACCGTTGCCTGTGCAAATGCATTTGCAATGTCATAGGTAAAATATTCAAAATTAAGCGCAAGAGAAGAACCTGCGATCGCAAATTTGCCAAATGAATTAATACCACTCTGGATAAAAACATTCGAGATCGAGAAAATGGTTCCCTGGATACCGGATGGAATACCGATCTGAAGGATCTTGCGCAGATATGGGCGTACAATCTTCATCCGGTTGAACCGGAATGCAAACTCATCATCTCTGCGGTAAAGATATACCATGACCATAACAGCACTGATAACATTAGAGATTACAGTGGAAATGGCAACACCGGCAACACCCAGATGAAAGCAGATGACGAGGATCAGATTCAGGATGACATTTACGATACCGGAGATGATAAGATAGAACATTGGTCGTCTGGTATCACCGAAGCTTCGCAGAATGGCAGCTCCAAAATTATAAACGGTCATAAACGGAATGCTTAAGAAATAGATACGGATATATAACAGTGCTTCGGCAAGAACACCGGACGGTGTACCGGATAATTCCAGAATGATCCGGGCAGAGGCAAAGCCGAGGATCATAAGCCCAAGTCCGAGGATTGTGCCAAATGTCAGGATCGTATGTACCATATCGTTGATCTTGTCACGCTGTTTCTGACCGATCAGATTAGCGAGGACGGCATTTGGTCCCACAGCCAGACCGACGATCAGGTTGACAAAGATGCCGACCAGAGCCACACAGCTTCCGACTGCAGCGAGCGCATTATCTCCGGCAAATCTGCCGACAACAGCGACATCTGCGGAGTTGAATAATTGCTGTAAAATGCTGCTGAATGCAAGCGGCAGTGAAAAAAGGATCAGCTTGCCAACCAATCCTCCGTTTAACATATCCATTTCTTTTGACTTTATCGTTTTCATATCTATAATCCCAAAGTAGTATTTTCAAATAAATTTTTTCATACATTAGAAGCAGAATCTATTTAAACACTATCGACAAATGTCGTCAAGATTGGATTATAAAAAATACGTTTTTCTGTAATGTTTTTTAGTTGTGTTGTCATATAAGCGATGGAAGGTGAATAAGGAATTAAAAATACTTTGCAATATAACATTAAATATTATTAATGTGATATTAATGTCAGATTTAACATTTTTTTCAAACGTTGTGATATACTGAAACAGATATTGGCAAAGACACGGTAAAGAAACAGTAAAAATGCTTCATGCATAAGGCAATGAAATTGGAAATGAGGACGTATGGAGAGTAAGAAAAAATGGATATTTAATATAATTTTTTTGCTTCTGATCTTTGCAGCAACCCTTTATGGTGTGTTTCATGGCAAGGATATGGGGCGGATCATCGAAATAATTAAAACTGTGAACCCGTTTTGGTTGATTCCCGGCGTTATCTGTGTAATAATCTTCATATGGGGAGAATCTATCATTATTCATTATCTGATGCATTCACTAGGTATAAAGGTAAAGAAATGGATCTGCTTTTTATTTTCATCCGTTGGCTTTTTCTTTAGTTGCATTACTCCGTCTGCATCGGGCGGTCAGCCGGCACAGGTTTACTATATGAAGAAAGAAGATATACCGATTCCGATCTCAACGATGGTATTGTTGATCATAACCATTATCTACAAGATGGTACTGGTACTGCTTGGTATTGCATTGGTGATCTTCGGGCAGGGATTTATACATCGGTATTTATCGGATGCAATCTTCTGGTTTTATCTCGGAATGGGATTGAATGTGGTGTGTGTAGCGATTATGGTTGTATTTGCATTTCATCCGAATTTTGCGAAGTCAATTATGATCAAAGGGCATATTTTGTTAGAACGAATCCATATATTAAAACATAGAAAGTCAAGAGCAAAGAAGCTGGTTCAGTCGATGGATCAGTATCGGGGGGCTGCTGTTTATTTGCAGGAAAATAAAAAGGTGCTGATCGTTGTATTCCTCATTACGATGGTGCAGCGGTTTGTGTTGTTTGCAGCAACCTGGTTCGTATATCTTGCATTTGGATTAAAAGGAACATCAGCGTTTACCGTGATACTTCTTCAGGGATCGATCGCGGTTGCAGTTGATATGCTGCCGCTTCCGGGCGGAATGGGAATCAGTGAGAAGATATTCCTTGATATCTTCCTTCCGGTATTTGGAAGTATGCTTCTCCTTCCGGGTATGGTATTGTCCCGTGGACTGGGGTATTATACGGAACTGATCCTCAGTGCGATATTTACGATTGTTGCAAATTTTACTATTGGAAGAAAAAAGAAAAGTGTGGTAGAGAAATGTTAGGTGTTTATGATTATACAGTAATTCTTACATATATCAGTCTGATGGTGTCCATCGGTGGTATGTTATTTTCGTTAAATGGCGACTGCCGGATGGCGCTTGTATGTCTGGCAATTTCCGGTTTGTGCGATATGTTTGATGGCAAGGTTGCACGGACCAAGAAAGATCGTACAGAGGCTGAAAAACGATTTGGAATCCAGATCGATTCTCTGGCGGATATTGTCTGCTTTGGAGTTTCACCGGCAATCCTTTGCTACCGCATGGGAATGCGTGGATTGACTGGTGTTGCGATCCTGTTATTCTATGTGCTGGCAGGCCTGATCCGTCTGGCATGGTTCAATGTTTCTGAGGAAGTCAGACAGGATGAGACAGAGGAAAAACGTAAATATTATCAGGGACTTCCGATCACATCTATGGCTGTGCTTCTGCCACTTCTGGCAGTATTTAAGCCGATGCTTGGCAAGCGGGAATTCATGCTCAGCCTTCATGCGCTGGTACTGCTGGTCGGTTTGCTGTTTATTACAAATTTCAAATTCCGTAAACCAAAGAACCGCACACTGGCGATCATCGTTTGCGTTGTAACGTTGGCTGTACTTCGGATGCTCCATATATGGTAGGAGAAGATTGGAGAAAAGAAAATGAGTATCATATATATAGATCGAAAAGGACATAAAAGACAGGGCGAGACCGGTCAGGATCGCCTGCTTGCATTTATCTATGGACATGCAGTGACGAGGTGTCTGATCCGTCCCTTTCTGTCACCGGTAGTGTCCCGCATAGGCGGGGCATTTTTGGATACCCGGATTTCCGGACTGGCGGTTCCGGGGTTTGTAAAGAAGAATGGCATTGATCTGTCCTTATATGAGAAACAGACATTTGATTCATATAATGATTTTTTCACTCGAAAGATCAGAGCAGAAGAACGACCGGTTAATCCGGATGCAAATGCGCTGGTCAGCCCAAGTGATGGAAAGGTCAGTGTGTATAAGATCCATGAAAACGGACATTTTCTTATTAAACACACCGAGTATACATTGGAACAGTTGTTGCAGGACAAGAAGCTGGCTAAGCGGTATCTGGACGGATATATCTATGTGATCCGGTTGACGGTAGATGATTATCACAGGTATTGTTATGCGGCAGATGGAAGAAAATCCGAACAGCGTAAGATAGCAGGAATTCTGCATACGGTGAACCCGGTTGCAAATGATGTCTGTCCGATCTACAAGATGAATTCCAGAGAGTATTGTATGATAAAGACGGAGCAGTTTGGAACGCTTCTTCAGATGGAAGTCGGGGCATTGATGGTTGGTAAGATCAGTAACAATCAGCAAGGCGTGGGATTTGTTCATAAGGGTGTTGAAAAAGGACGATTTGAATTCGGCGGTTCAACGATTATTCTGCTGACACAGAAGAATGTCGTGATACCGGATCGGGATTTATTGGAACATACCGGATCAGGAATGGAAACACTGGTGAAAATGGGAGAGCAGATCGGACGATCAGCGAATCGTTTGGATGCATAATTGGATATGCAGATATATATCGAAAGAATAGTCAGGTGATCATAAATGAAACCAAGATCAGAAGCAAGTAAAAACCTATATCAGATGATGCTCGACCGGGGCTATCCGGTGGAATTCTGCGAGGTTATAACACAGAATCTGAATACAGATTTTACAGCCGGTCGTATGATCGGCTATTTGTCACATTATCAGACCCTTCCTATGGAGGAGGTCGTAGATGAGATGCTCGCGATCCTCACAGACCGCAACCGCATCATACAGAAAAAAGAACTGGAGCGTAACAACGCCAGGTGGAATGAGTATCTGGCGAATGGCATTCCTAATGACGAGGAGTAATGCCGAGATTCAGATATTTTATATTTATAATAATACCCCTATTGATATAACATGAACGAGATTTCGTTGTGAGAATGCACATTGCCAGTAAATGCGGGTGCATGTTTGAGCCCAAAGGGCGAGTTTGCACAGGAGCATTTACGAATCAGGCATGTGCACCGAACAGAAATCGTAGTGTGTTATTCAATAGGGGTATTGTTATAAATAGAAGTATCTGAATCTCGCATTATCCCTGTTTTAGCCGATTCCGCCTAATGCGATTCCAAGTATTAAAACCAGAATGCAGATAGGGCAATAGATATATTTGCAGATTGGCAGGAATTTGTCGGTGAACTTCTTTTCACGTCCAAGGTTTACCTGCTCCTCTACATATTTCTTACCGCATACCCAGAAGAACATGATTCCGGCAAGTCCTGCACCAAGCGGGCAGATATAGATGGACAGAACATCCATCCAGCTGGATACGATTCCTTGAATACAGATGGATACGATCACGCCGATTCCTGCGATCACGCCACAGGATAACTTACGATTTAATCCGAGCTTTTCTTGAATCGTTGCGATCGGAGCTTCGTACAGATTGATCAATGAGGACAAGCCCGCAAAGAATACTGCAACGAAGAAGATCATGGCGATGATATGTCCGCCCGGCATAGATTTGAACAGGGCAGGCAGATAGATGAACATAAGTCCGGGACCACCCTGGTCTAACTGCGCACCGGTCGTTGCCATAACCGGAATGATAACGAGGGCGGCAAGTAACGCAGCAATCGTATCAAATAAAGCAACCTGTCCGGCAGCTTCCGGTATATTTTCTTCGTCCGGCAGATAAGAGCCATAGATCAGTGTTCCGTTTCCTGCAACAGACAGGGAGAAAAATGCCTGACCAAGTGCGTAGATCCATGTCTTTGGATCGGCGAGAACCTTTGGCTCGATCCGGAAGATATATTTATATCCTTCAGTAGCACCCGGCTGGCAGGCGGTATAGATCGCAAGAATGATAAACAGGATAAAGAACAGAGGCATCAGGATCTTATTTGCCTTTTCGATTCCGTTTCCGATACCAAACATCAGAATGATAATGCCGACAGCGAGTGCAATGATCTGCCATAGGTTATTGCCGAATGCAGAAGCGGTTGAGCCAAATGCGGCACCAAAGGATTCTACATTTTCCGGTGCAAGTGTTGAACCAGTAAATGCACCGATCATGTATTTTAAGATCCAGCCCATTACGACAGTATAGCCGATCGCCATGGCAAGCGCGCCGAGTACCGGTATAAATCCAAGAATTTCGCCAAGCTTTCGTTTGCCCTTTGTTCCACAGGCATAGCCGAAAGCGTCGACCGGACCGGATTTGGTAGCACGTCCGAAACTCATTTCGCCGATCACACCGGTGAATCCGATCAGGATAACGAATATGAAGTAAGGGATCAGATAAGAGCCTCCGCCATAGAGGGATACTCTGGTTGGAAACATCCAGATATTACCCATGCCGACCGCTGAGCCGATACAGGCGAGGACAAATCCCCATTTGTTGTTGAATGATTCACGTTTTTTCATCTTTTGATAACTCCTCCAAACAAATTACATACCCATATACTATACAGGAAAATGTGGGATTACGCCAGCAAACTTTTCGAAAGTTTTCATGGTGTGGCAGAAACGAATGTTGATATTGTCATATTACCGTAGAATTTATATAATGAAAAAGGATGAGAAAATTCTCTGGGATGCACGAATTATCCCAACTGCAGATATACAAAAGAGATGAAATGACAGGAGGAAATACATGAAGATAAGAGATATTATAGGGCAGGAGAAAGCAACATTGTCATTTGAGGTTTTTCCACCGAAGAAGGATACAGATTTTGCAAGTGTGGAAGCTGCGGCACTTGGAATTGCGGCATTACGGCCGAGTTATATGAGTGTTACATATGGAGCGGGTGGCAGCACAAAAGGACATACGATCAAGCTTGCAAATGAGATTCAAGAAAAATACGGAGTTCCGACGATTGCGCATCTGACCTGTGTATGCGCAAATAAAGACAGCATCCGGACAGCACTTTCTGAAATGAAAAATGCAGGGATTGAAAATATCCTGGCACTTCGTGGGGATATTCCAAAGAATTATGATGGACAGGTATTTACTGATTTTGCTCACGCATCGGAGCTGGTAAAATTAATAAAAGAGAGCGGAGACTTCTGTGTGGGCGGAGCTTGTTATCCGGAGGTTCATCCGGATTCTGCAAACAAACAGGATGATATTGCAAACCTGAAAAAGAAAGTGGAAGCGGGATGTGAATATCTGACTACACAGATGTTTTTTGATAACAATATTTTCTTTAATTTCATGTATCGTATCAGAGAAGCAGGGATTACTGTGCCGGTGATTCCGGGAATCATGCCGATCACGAAACGGGTTCAGGTGAAAAATGCCGTCAAATTATCCGGCTGCAACGTGCCGGAACGTTTCAAGAATATTGTTGACCGGTTTGGAGATACCGAAGCTGCAATGAAGCAGGCAGGTATCGCTTATGCGACTGATCAGATCATAGATCTTCTGGCAAATGGCGTAAAGCACATTCATGTATATTCCATGAACAAGCCGGAGGTGGCAGCAGGAATTCAGGCAAATCTGTCTGATATTTTGCTGGTTTAAAAGATGTACGATTTTTTGTGCATATAAAACTGTAATATAAAGCCATAAACGGGTTGACTGTATAAAAAATACAGGAAACTCAAAGAATATCGGAACTTTATAGGGCAGAACAAATGTACAGGAGGTCGGCATTATGATAAAAGGATATTTTGTAACGGAAGGTTATATGGGATATGTAGATGGAAGATACCAGCTTTTTGCGGATGAAACAGATTATATTGAATACATGGAAGAATAGTGAATGATGGCATTCCAATGATATTTGCCCCATGCCAGTATTCATCTATTATAAATGGCTCGCTGTGGTTTCTATTCCATGCACATGCCTGATTCGTAAATGCTCCTGTGCAAACTCGCCCTTTGGGCTCAAACAAGCACCCACATTTACTGGCAATGTGCATGTCATAACGAAATCCTCGCTGATGCCATGCTATAATAAATGAATATTGGCATCAGACAAATTATTCATTGGAATGCCATTTTTACATTGTTTATAAATATATAATTGTTTTATGCGAATACTAATAGTAACATGTGTAGTATATGAAAATAATAAGAATATAATTTTGAACCTGGTGAGTGCAAGATTGTAAAATTGAGAAAACAGGAAAGGATGATGGTTATAGATGTGTACAGCAGCGACGTATAAAACGAAGGATTTTTATTTTGGCAGAACATTAGATTATGAATTTTCTTATGGGGATGAGATTACGGTGACACCGAGAAAGTTCCCGTTTGAGTTTCGTTATATGGGAAAGAGGGATTCTCATTATGCGATCATTGGCATGGCGCATGTGGCAGGTGGATATCCGCTTTATTATGATGCGATTAATGAAAAGGGTGTCGGTATGGCGGGACTTAATTTTGTTGGAAATGCAGTTTATCAGGCAGTAGAAGCTGGCAGGGATAATGTTGCGCAGTTTGAATTTATCCCGTGGATACTTGGACAGTGTGCGGATCTGGACGAGGTACGGGCATTGCTTGACCGGATGAATCTGGTTGGAACACCTTTCAGCGAACAGCTTCCATCGGCACAGTTACACTGGATCATAGCAGATCGGAATGCTGCGATCACAGTTGAGTGTATGGCGGATGGAATGCATATACATGAGAATCCGGTCGGAGTTCTCACGAACAATCCACCATTTGAGACACAGATGTTTTTATTGAATAATTATCAGGGATTATCTCCGAAACAGCCGGAAAATACTTTCGCAGAGCAGCTGCAGTTACAGTCTTACAGCAGGGGCATGGGTGCACTTGGTTTGCCGGGTGATCTGTCGTCAGCGTCACGATTTGCGAAGGTCGCATTTACAAAAATGAATTCAAAATCCGGTGACAGCGAGGCGGAGAGTATCAGCCAGTTCTTCCATATTCTTGGATCGGTTGATCAGCAGCGTGGATGCTGTGAAGTGACAGATGGCAAGTATGAGATCACGCTCTACACCTCCTGCTGTAATGCAGATAAAGGAATCTATTATTATACAACATACGAAAACCACCAGATCACAGGTGTGGATATGCACCATTGTGATTTGGACGGTTCCGAGCTTTTTAGATATCCACTGGTTCAGGGAGAACAGATCCACTGGATGAATTGACACACCTATTTGGCAGAATGTAAAATAGTGGGAGAAAAAATGTTATAGAGGCATTGCGAGGTGAAAACACAGAATGAATTATTATATCAGTGATCTGCATTTCTGCTGTGCCAGCCAGCTCGCAGGTAGCGGAAGCGGATATGACGAAAGAGAATATAAGACACTGGAAGAAATGCATGCCGATATGCTTGCCAGATGGAACCGGAAGGTGACAAACGGAGATACGGTCTATATCCTCGGCGACATCAGTAAGCGGGGAAAAAGTGAAGAATTGATCGCATTGGTTGCGCAGTTAAAAGGACATAAGATCCTTGTGCATGGGAACCATGATGATCTGTCAGATTACAGGCTCCGGCAGTTATTTGAGGAGGTTTGTAATTACAAAGAGATTACAGACAACATTCGAGGAAATGCATATAAGCTGGTGCTTTGTCATTATCCAATCCTGTTCTGGAATGGTCAGCATAGAGGGAATATCCTGTTGTATGGGCATACACACCGATCCCCGGAGGATGTGTTTTTTCAGGACTGCATAAAGCGGCTGAATGAACGCAAGGATCTTCATGAGGAAGACCAGGATTTCCTGGCGATCAATGTCGGTTGTATGCAACCGTATATGAATTATGAGCCACAGTCATTGAAGGAACTGTTAGAAGCAAGAGGAATCGAGATCCCGGAAAAAAAGAAAAAAGGAAGGTAATTTCAGATGAAAAGTACATTAATTAAAGACACAACAAAATCAGAACGAATTGCACTTGTAAAACAGTGGGAGGAAGAAGAAGGCTGTGAGAATTCCGGTATGAATTTGATGGAATATTTCAGAGATTACATTGATGGCAAGAAAGAAATTGCAGAAGTAAATGCTGCATTTCGTACAAATTATGTAGTAGAAACACCAGAAACAGAAGAAAAACCTATGTGTGGTATGGGCGGAAGAAGATTTTAAGTATATAATTATTATTCTTATCAAAATGACCGGAACGGCAAAAAAATGAAAAGTTGCCGCTCCGGTCATTGATAGAGATAAAATACAAAAACGCAACAGGATGGAATGAGTTTATGCAGAATGTATATAAGCAGATCGCGGACAATCTGATCGTGTGGTATCCGGAGCATGCCAGAGATCTTCCATGGAGAAAAGATAAAGAACCGTATCATGTATGGTTGTCGGAGATCATGCTGCAGCAGACAAGAGTGGAAGCAGTAAAAGAATATTACAGAACGTTTTTGCAGGAGCTTCCGACGATCGAGGCGCTGGCAGAGGTAGATGATGACCGCCTGATGAAACTTTGGGAAGGACTTGGATATTATAACCGTGCAAGAAATCTGAAAAAGGCAGCAGGAGAAGTGGTGATAGAATGGCAGGGAAACTTCCCTGCAGAATACGATGAGATTCTGAGTCTGCCGGGAATCGGAGAATATACGGCGGGAGCGATCGGCTCGATCTGCTTTGATCTGCCAACTCCTGCAGTGGACGGAAATGTCCTCCGGGTATATACCAGAGTGATGGAGGATCCGTCAAATATCGACAAGCAGGCAGTAAAGAAGAAAATCCGGGAGGAACTTCTGCAGGTGTACCGGTATGGACATTGCGATATGCTGACACAGAGTCTGATGGAGGTTGGAGCAACAATCTGTCTGCCAAATGGTGCGCCAAAATGTGAGGTGTGTCCACTACAGGAATTGTGTAAAGCTCATAAGCATGATTCCTGGCAGCAGTATCCGGTTCGTGAAGCAAAGAAGAAACGGAAAGTGGAAGAAAAAGCGGTGCTGATGCTTCGGTATGAAGATAAGGTTGCGATACGGAAGCGGACAGAGAAAGGGTTGTTACATGGATTGTGGGAATTCCCGAATCTTCCCGGAAGCTACAGCACACAGGAGATCCTTTCGTATGTAACGTCAAAAAATCTCCACCCAAAAGAAATCTGGATGGAGACAACATATACACATATTTTTTCCCATGTAGAATGGCATATGAAAGCCTTTTATATGGAATGTATGGAACAGCAGGCGAAAGATCTTCGTTGGGTTACATTAGAAGAGCTGAAGCAGGAGATTGCGATTCCGTCAGCATTTGCACCGTTTAAAGATCTTTTAAATTCCGGTGCCTGATGACCGGGCGTTAATAAAATCCAGAAGCAGACGTTTTACCTGAGTATATTTCTTTTCCGGGATTGGGATTACAAAGCCATCGGACATTGTAAGTTTAAAACGTTCAATTGATGATGCGAAATCAGGATTGATCAAATAACTCTGGTGGCAACGCAGGAAATAATCCGGGAAGCGTTTTTCCAGAGAAAGCAGACTTTCTGTAATCTCGTAGGAATTGGAGGTTGTATGGATATTGGAGTGTCTGCCATGGGATTCTATGTACAGGATCTGATTCCGATTCAGAAAAAGCAGAGATTTATCTGTACCCTTAAACGACAAACGTTCCGAGCGGGATACGCCGGCAAGCGGCATTCCGCGGAATTTGGAATCGTAATGCACCGGATAGATTGTATCTCGTTCATCATAAGAGATAGCATTTGAGATATGGCAGAGCCGAATCTGAGGAACTCCGTTGTTCATGATCCAGGACAGATGAATCCTCTGATTAACCCGATTCATGCTGTTATCAGGCCATATCGTATCAACCATAAAGAACATAATGATCTCAACTACCCGGTTGCTGGTCGTAGCAAGAGGGGTAATAACCAGATCATGAAGAACAAATTTTAATTCGTGCTGTTCAGACAGAAATGTGTTAACCAACGCTTTTTTTGTGCGGATCACCTGTTTTTCGGCAGGACCGATCCACAGAACATCTTCATGGCATGCATCGAGAAATGGTGTAATGTTGTTGTCATAATATTGTGTCAATACCTCACCGGAAAGAGAAACAAAATCCTGAATTGTCATGGGAAGCTCCTTTCTTTTTTTATATTTTAATCAGAACTATATAAAAATACAACCCGCAAATTGGACAGTGTGAGTATGTTTGATTCGATAAGAAGAGGTAAAAAAGATAAAAATAATCGAAATAAATACCAAATACTATCCGTTTGGTTAGTGTACAAAAAGTGGTGCAGGGTGATATAATTTGACTATGATCGACAATAGATCAGTGCATTTGGGAATTTAGTATAAAGAAAAGAGCGTGAGACCGATGTGGGGATATCGGTGATGACCGGCAGATTAGGGACTGCCGGTTTTCTCGTTTTATACAGCCTGATTTCTCGGAAAGTGATTTGTGAAGCGATTAAGTGACAATTAATTCTCAATATAATAGAAACAGAATTGACATATACCCCTGTGGGGTATATATTAAATGCGACATAATGAATACGAAAGAAGGAATTGAGATGATAAAGACAACTTTAAAAATTGATGGAATGATGTGTGGTATGTGCGAAGCCCACATGAATGATGTGATCCGTAAGAATTTCAAGGTAAAAAAGGTAACTTCTTCTGCCAAGAGCGGGGAAACGGTGATCATCAGCGAGGACAATATCGATATTGAGACTGCAAAGAAGGCGATCAAGGATATCGGTTATGAGATGCTTTCCGCAACCAGTGAGCCATATGAGAAAAAGGGCTTATTCCATTTTGGCAAGTAGCAAAAATATCGCCATCAAAATAAACTGTTTATAAGCAGTATAACATTAGACAGATATATCCACTCTGAAAATATCAATGCATTTTCTATTCGATACACATAATTCTTTTCCGGGTGGATATATTTGTCTAATGATTAAATGCATGCGTACAGGCAGTTTATTTTGATTGCGAAGTTTTTTGTAAATTTCAAATTGCATATAAAGATAGAATTTTGTCGAAAGAGATAGTATAATCAGGCTAACGCTTTTGATAGGAGATATGGAAATGTTAGTATGTGATTATATTGTAAAACAGATTGATGGGGAATATGCGCACCTGCAGAATCTGGATGGTTCCGAAGAAGATAAGCTGGTTGCAAGAGCCTTGCTGCCGAATGGGATCGCAGAGGGAACGAAGCTGCACTACGAGCTGTTACAGTATGAGATTATACAGTAAGCAGAGCTGGAGGAGAGCATAAGAATATGAACTGGAATCGAAAAGAACTGAGAAAAGGCGCGTGGAACACGGTGTTTAAGCGTGGAACGATGGCGTGGCTTGCACTGGTTGCAGTCTGCTTCATCTTTGCATTTTTAGGTGTCGATGAATTTGCACAGTCGACATTTGTAAATGGGATTGACAAGGCAATCGGACTGGATACTTCGCATGTAGCAAGTAACGTGGAAATCTTAAAAGACTATGCTGTAAATACACCGATTGTAAAGGATGTTCCATTTATACATTCGGATTTTGTGATCGGACTGATCGATGTTGCTTCCAAGAGTCAGACATGGATCATTAAGCTGTTAGGCGCAAATGCCGCCTATCTGGAACGTAATACCGGAGAAGTGATCATTGCACTTCTGTTATCCGCATTTATTATGATGATCGTGCATTTCTTCATTCAGAGTGCAGCTATCGTTGGAAAGAATCGGTATGCGATGGAGTGCCGGTACAGTGATAAAGTATCGATCAACCGTATGTTTGCACCATTTCATTTTAAACATTTATTGAGATTGATCTGGACAATGTTCGTATATAAGGTGGTTCTGTTTTTATGGAATCTTACGATCGTCGGTGGTATATACAAATTCTATCAGTACCGGATGATCCCGTATCTTGTTGCGGAGAATCAGACACTTAGCTGGAAAGAGGCAAAAGCTTTATCCAAAGAAATGACAAATGGATACAAATGGAAGATGTTCGTAACAGATCTGTCATGTATTCCTGTTATGCTGTTAAAGCTTGTTCCGATTGCCGGTCTGTTAGTAGCAGTACCGTTTGATGTAGAGATCGACGTGGAGATGTATTTTCATCTTAGAAAGAGAATTGACAGTGAAGCATTTGTTGAGCGTGCATTTGACGGAGCACCATACTGTAAAGGTATAGAAACTGCTGTGCCGGTATATCTCTTGCAGGATGCAGCAGTAGAAGTACCAAAGGGAATCAAAATCAAGAGTGAATACCGGCTGACAGATTTCATCTTTTTCTTCTTCTCATTCTGTTTTGTCGGCTGGGTGTGGGAGGTTATGCTCCACATCGTCAGGGATCATGAGCTCGTAAACCGTGGAACAATGTATGGACCGTGGCTTCCGATCTATGGTGTCGGGGGTGTCGTTATTATCTTCCTGTTAGACCGGTTTAAGGCAGATAAATTGAAATTATTCTTGATGTCTATGGGTATCTGTGGCGTGCTCGAATATATCGCAAGCTGGATCCTGGATTTCTTCTTTAATTCCCACTACTGGAATTATAAGAAATTCTTCATGAATTTAAATGGAAGGATCTGTCTGGTCGGCTTACTTGCATTTGGCATCGGAAGTCTGTTCGGTGTCTATATCGCGGCGCCGAAGCTCAGCCGCTTTATGCATAAGAAGAGCCGGAAAACACAGATCCTGATCTGCGCTGTCTTAAGCACAGCCTTTATCATCGACCTGATCTGTTGTGCGTTATTTGGCTTCAATGCCGGATCCGGCGTAGGTGGAACCTATAACTAAGGAAACGAATCCCCTCCGACAGATGATTATATATGTAACATTTCACCTGTATTTCTTATATGGTAGTCAGGTGTTTTCTAACTATGACATTAGCGTATTTTCGTTATGAGGTTTGCACTGGCTATCAGCATCAAGCCCATGTCTGAGTCCGTAAGGACGAGTTTGGGCGACTGCTGATAAATAAGCGTGCGAACCGAATAGAAAATAAAGCAAGTCATAGTAGAAAAATGACTAACTGCCATATAAGAAATACAGATAAAACCACATACATATAATCATCTGCCGGAGGGGTTTCTATGTTAGTGATTCTGGTCCCGCCAGTTTTTTGGGGAGACACCATATATATTTTTAAAAGCTCTTGAGAAATGCAGTGGGTTTGGATAGCCGACTGCATTTCCTATATCTGCAATTGATAATTTAGTCATTTTCAGCAGCTCTGTTGCTTTGGACATCCGATAATTTATCAGGAATTCCTGTGGCGTTTTGCCAATGGAATCATGAAATATCTTTCCCAGATAGCTGCGGTTGATGCCGCAACAGGCAGCTATATCTTCGATAGAGATGTCATAAGGAAAATTCTGCTCTACGAAGTTTATCGCTTCTTTTATATAGTAATCGCTCATTTTACCGGTTTTTATCATCTGGGTAGAGGCGGTGGAACGGGTGAGTGCATCCAGAAAAAGGTAGGAATGACCGATCAGGTGAAATGGCGGTTCGTTTGGGTGATTGGCAATATAGAGCATTTCGTTCATCATGATTTCCCGGTATTCCTTTGAGGTGGCATGGTAGATAGGCTGATCTTTTGAAAAACCGGCAATGTCCAGTGCTTCTTTTACCCGTAGTCCATCAAATTCCAGCCAGGTATATTCCCACGGGTTTATCTCATCTGCGATATAGGTGCTGATCTGTCCCGGATACAGAAGAAAGCCCTGTCCGCTTTTGATCGAATAATTTCTTGTCTCTCCCTTTTTGTCCTGTGCCATTAAAAGTCCGGTTCCGGAGATGACATAATGAAACAGATAGTGGGTTCTGGCAGCCGGACCGAACTGATGGGCCGGTGCACAGCGTTCCCATCCGTACTGGTATAGTCCAAGATCTATAAATTTCTCATTTGGAAATATAGAAAAAAGGTATTCATGCATAAAAAAACCTCCCAAAATTAGAACAAATACACAATATAAACTCTACTGTTTTTTACTATATACCAAAATGCTAGATAAATGCAATAGTGAGATGGAAATAATGCATTTTGGTATAAAACTGGCGTTATTACGATATTTTAACAAGCATTATGATATGTTAGAATGAAAACAACTTAAAAAAGCATATTATAAAAGAAGGGAGAAATGTATTTATGCTAAAAGGGAAAAAACTATTATTTGTACTTACAATGATGACTGGTTTCTGCTTACTGGCGGGGTGTGGCAAGAATAATAAAGACGGAAAAACAGTGATCGAACTGGTACAGTACAAGCCGGAAGCAACCTCTTATTTTGAAGAAGTTGAGGAACGGTTTAATGCCAGTCATGATGATATTGAATTGAAGATCAGTTCTCCGAACGATGCAATGACGGTGTTGAAGACCAGATTTGTTCGTGAAGATAATCCGGATATCATTGGTATTGGCGGTGACATCAATTATTCGAATTTTATTGATGCCGATATGTTGATGGATATTTCTGATTTTGATGGACTGGCAGATATAAAGGAAAATTATCTGACAATCTGTGAGAATCTGAAATTTATTCCAACAGAAGGAACATACAGTGTTCCATATGTGGCAAATGCTGCCGGTATCCTGTACAACCGGGATATGTTTGAGGAGCATGGCTGGAAGATCCCGGAAACATGGGATGAGCTTCTTGCATTATGTGATGAGATTAAAGCAGAAGGAATTCTTCCGTTTTATATGGGCTACAAGGATACATGGACCTGTCTTTCTCCATGGAACAGTGCAGTAGCTTCATTGACATCTTCGACCGTATGTAAGGATGTTAATAAGGGAGAAACGACATTTTCCGATCAGTATGTTCAGGTTGCGGAAGAAATGAAAACCCTGCTTCAGTATGGAGAAGCCAATCCGGTTGCATATTCTTATAATGATGCTTGTACAGCATTTGCAAAAGGTGAGTCAGCAATGTATATGATCGGAAGCTATGCTGTACCACAGATCCAGTCAGTAAATCCGGATATCAATATTGATTCATTTGTATTCCCGGCTTCTAACAATAAGGATGACATGGTTCTGACATCCGGTGTAGACCTTCAGTTCTGCGTGATGGAAGACTGTCCGAATAAGGAAGCGGCCTATGAAGTCCTCCGTTTCCTGTTAGAGGATGAAAATGTACAGGACTATATAGACAATCAGAACGCAGTACCTTGTAAGAAAGGTGATTTCAAGCTTGCATCTATGTTAGACGGTATGCGGGAATATCTGGACAACGGAATCGTGACTGATTATCAGGATCATTTTTATCCATCTGAGATGGCAGTAGATGCATTGATTCAGACTTATCTGTTAGATGGAGATACAGAAGCGTTTTTGAAGAAATTTGATACGGAATGGAAACGGTACAATCGTGACCTGATCATAAAGGTTCGCAAATATGAGCAGGAGCATTCCGGAGAGGAGGAATAGAAATGGATACAAAAAAGACAGAAGATATGAAGTTTGCTAAAAAGAAAAAGAAAATGTCCGGGAAATCCAGAACATTTATGTTAATCACAATTCCTATCGTAGCATTGTTCTTTACATTCAACACATTGCCTTTGATTCAGGGTGCGATTTACAGCTTTACCAATTTCCGTGGGTATGGCAGCTATGAGTGGGTTGGTTTTCGAAACTATATTGATCTTTTTCATGATGCCAGAGTTGGTTCATCCTATCTGTTTACATTTAAGCTGGCTATAGTAACAACGATCATCGTAAATGCTGTCAGCCTGATCCTTGCGATGGCATTAAACAGCAAGATTCGTTTTAAGAGCGGTCTTCGTGGACTGTATTTCCTGCCAAATATCTTAGGCGGTCTGGTTGTTGGTTATATTTTTAACTATTTCTTTACTTATATTCTGCCACAGATTGCAATCATGCTCGGTTTTGAGGGAAACAGTATGCTGGCAAGTTCTAAAACGGCCTGGCTTGCGATCGCAGTAGTATGTGCATGGCAGTCGATCGCGATGAATACGATCATTTATATATCCGGTCTTCAGACAGTTCCGGAAGATGTATACGAAGCAGGATCTTTAGATGGTGCAACCGGATTTGCAAAATTCCGTTATCTGACATTTCCACTGATCCTTCCGTTTTTTACAATTAATGTAGTCCTTTGCATGAAGAACTTCCTGATGGTATTTGACCAGATCATGTCGTTGACAAAGGGTGGCCCTGCGCAGAGCACAGAATCCATTTCCTACCTGATCTACAACAATGGTATGAGTGGCGGACAGTTTGGATTCCAGAGTGCAAATGCAGTCGTGTTCTTTATAGTAATCGTAGTGATATCTGTATTACAGATGCGTTTCCTGGGTAAGAAGGAGGAACAGTTATGAAAAAATCGCAGAGACAGATCAGAAAAGAATATAAAGAAAAGGGGATTAAGACAGGAAAAGAACGATATAATATCGGGGTTACGATTCTGTTGATCCTTGGTCTTGTAACCATCCTGTTCCCATTATATATGACGGTTATGATCGCATTTAAGCAGCCGTCTGAGATGACAAATGATATCCATGGAATCTTATCTCTTCCACAGCACTGGAGTCTGAGTAATTTTAAGGAAGCTATGGAGGTAACAGATTTCTGGCATTCTCTCGGTAACAGTTTATTTATCACACTGGCAACTATCGCATTATCGATCGTAATACATTCCCTGATCGGTTATGTACTTGGACGAAGCAAGAAAAAGAATCGGATCTATAATGGAATTTATCTTTATCTTGTCAGTGGTATGTTCGTGCCATTTGCTATTTTGATGATGCCGCTTGTAAAACAGACAGCAAAAATGGGACTGGCAAATATGATTGGTGTGGTATTACTTTATACAGTATTTTATCTTCCGATGAACACAATGTTATATGCCGGATATCTGAATAATCTTCCGCTTGAACTGGAAGAGGCAGCTTGTGTTGACGGAGCCACTACATGGACGACTTACTGGAAGATCATCTTCCCGAATATGAAACCAATGCATGCAACGGTTGCGATCCTTACAGCCCTTGGCACATGGAATGACGTTATGACACCGCTTGTAATTATGTCCGGTGATCAGAATACACTTCCGCTTGCGCAGCTGAATTTCCAGACTCAGTTTGGAACAAATTACAATCTGGCCTTTGCATCTTATCTGTTAGCGTTACTTCCGATTCTGATCTTCTATATTATTTGTCAGAAACAGATCATATCAGGTGTGGCAAACGGAGCAGTAAAATAAAAGGAGACTTAATTTATGGCTATTATATATAACAAAGAGAAAAGAATATTTTCTCTCCATACGGAACATACAACTTATCAGATGATGGCCGATACACATGATTATTTGCTTCATCTGTATTACGGAAAACGCTTGGATTCGGAAATGGATTATATACTGACTTACTATGATCGAGGTTTTTCAGGAAATCCATATGATCTTGGAAACGATCGTACTTATTCCCTAGATGCACTTCCTCAGGAATTCCCTGTTCTTGGAACCGGTGATTACAGAACAACGGCAGGGAAGATCCGTGAAGCAAATGGCTGTATGGCACTTGATCTTCGCTATACAGGATATCAGATTCAGGATGGTAAGTATGATCTCCCGGGACTTCCGGCAGCACATTCTGAAGCTGCACAGACTCTGTGCATATATCTGAAGGACGAAAGAGTCGGTGTAGAGGTAACATTATTATATGGCGTATTACCTGACTGCGATGTAATAACCAGAAGTGTAAAAGTTACAAATGTCGGAAAGAATGAAATCTATCTGGAGAAGCTTTCCAGCGCATGTCTTGATCTTTTGTATGGAGATTATGATGTACTGACATTTTATGGACGGCATGCAATGGAACGGAATATGCAGCGAACACCGGTAACACATGGCAAACAGGTGATCGGAAGTAATCGTGGTACGTCCGGACATCAGTATAATCCATATATGATCCTTGCGGAACATGGCACAACAGAGACCGCCGGAGCCTGTTATGGTGTATCACTGGTGTACAGTGGAAGCTTTGAAGGAAGCGTAGAATTAGATCAGTTTGATCAGATCCGTCTGGTTATGGGTCTTCAGGAGGATTTCTTTTCCTATCAACTAAAGCCGGAGCAGACATTTTATGCCCCGGAAGCAGTTCTGTCATATTCAGCGTATGGAATGGAACAGCTATCCAATCAGATGCATCATTTGGTGAGAGAGCATATCTGTCGCGGGAAATATAAAGATCAGATCCGTCCGGTTCTTGTAAATAGCTGGGAAGCCTGTTATTTTGATTTTAATGGTGAAGCGATCGTTAATCTTGCGGAGCAGGCTGCAGCACTTGGTGTGGAGCTTCTGGTCATGGATGATGGCTGGTTTGGCACAAGAGATGATGATAATTCATCCCTTGGTGACTGGATTGTAAATGAAGATAAACTGGGCTGTTCTCTTACGGAGCTGACAAAACGGGTTCATGACAAAGGTGTTCAGTTTGGTATCTGGATAGAACCGGAGATGGTTTCAGAAAACAGTGATCTTTACAGAAAACATCCGGAGTGGGCAATTCAGGTTCCCGGTAAACATCCGGTACACGGCAGAAATCAGCTTGTACTTGATTTTGCAAATCCGGAGGTGGTGGACCATATCTATGAACAGATTGCAGCTGTCCTCAGGCAGGGCGATATCAATTATGTGAAATGGGATATGAATCGAAGCTTATGTGATATATATTCCGACAGTATGGTATGGCAGGGAAATGTAATGTATGACTATATGCTTGGTGTATATGACCTGCTGGAACGTCTGACGCAGGCATTTCCGGATATGTTATGGGAAGGCTGCTCCGGCGGTGGCGGAAGGTTTGATATGGGTATGCTGTATTATACACCACAGATATGGTGCAGTGATAATACAGATGCCGTTGACCGTATCCGTATCCAGTACGGTACATCGTTTGCTTATCCTTTATCAACGATGGGAGCCCATGTATCTGCGGTGCCGAATCATCAGACCGGCAGAGTGACGGATATGAATACCAGAGGTGTGGTTGCCATGACAGGTGCATTCGGATATGAACTGGATCTTGGAAAATTATCTGAGGAAGACAAGACGGCAGTCCGTGAACAGATCAAAACCTATCATGAAGCAGCACCGGTTATTTTAAAAGGGGATTATTACAGATTAAGTAATCCGTTTGAAGCGGAATATGGAGCATGGATGTCTGTCGATGAAGAAAAAAAACATGCAGTTGTAGGTGCTGTTTTATTAAATACACATGGTAATCATCCTGTATTTTATATTCGATTGAGAGGGCTTGCGCCGGAACGTTCTTATCGGGATAAGAAAACAGGTACTGTTTATTCAGGAGCTGCTTTGATGGAGCTCGGTATGCCGTTTACGGTAGTATCCGGTAATTATCCAAGCTATCAGATCCTGCTTGATGCAGTAGAATAAGAATAAATAGGACTCCCCGGTTTCTGTTTGCAGAGATCGGGGAGTTTGGCAAAAACAATAGAGTAAAAGATATATAAGATGATCAGAAATGAGGTGACAGACAGATGGATACGAAAGAAATTACAGTATCGGATCTGGCACAGGAGCAGATCAAAAACGCGGAACGATTATTTCCGTTGATCCGGAAAAAAACAGAGGAAAGAAAAGAGAAAAAAACAGTCATATCGGTATCCGGAGGTTCTGGTGTTGGTAAGACCGGAATGGCTTTCTTACTTCAAAATATGTTTGAAAAACAGGGAAAGAAATCACTTATTATAAGCGGGGACAATTATCCGCATCGGATTCCCATGTATAATGATGCAGAACGAATTGCGAGATTTCGTATGTCCGGGTTAAATGGACTTATAACTGAAAGGCTATATACAGATGAAATAAAAGAAAAATTATTAGAGCTTCAAAAAGCCGGAAGGGATGCAGAAGAACAGGAGGACATGCAGTGGTTATCCATATATCAGAAGTATGGAGACAAGGCTCTTACAGATTATCTGGGTACGGATCAGGAACTGGATTATGAAGCTATATCGAATCTTCTCATGCAGTTTCATGGAGGGACTTCACAACTGCTGCTACGTCATATGGGAAGAACCCAGGATGATATCTGGTATGATCGCAGGGATGTATCAGATACAGATATTCTGATTCTTGAATGGACACATGGAAACAGTGCATACCTGCAGGGGGTAGATGTATCTGTTGTATTGATCAGTACGCCGGAAGAAACACTTGAAAACCGAAAGAAGAGGAATCGTGACACTGCCATTGACAGTCCATTTGTAGCCAGAGTATTAAGAATTGAGCAGAAAAAGATTAATGATGGACTGGATAGGGCAGATATCATTCAGGATATGCATGGCAGGATTTATACGGAATAGTAAGTGAACAGGAGGTTATAGAATATGAGGAAAACAGAGATAGAAGAAACCAATATGACAGATATAAATAAAATTGAAAATGGTCCAATGTTGAATCTGTATCCGGACAGTCTTGGCGGAGATCTGGAAGCTGTTGCGGATTTATTTGAAAGAGATGGATTTGCAGATGCATTTTCCTCAATGTATATACTACCGAGTATTTACCATTCTGATCTGGATCGTGGTTTTTCTGTAATCGACTATGATCTTGAGGAGGCATTTCATTCTGAAAAGGCACTATTACGGTTGGGCAGACAGAATATTGATCTGAAGCTGGATTTTGTGTTAAACCATGCGTCTGTACAGTCGCCACAGTTTCAGGATCTGTTGGAGAATGGCAGTCGATCTGAATATCGTGACTTTTTTATTAACTGGAATACATTCTGGGAAAACTGTGGAGAAATGACAGAAGACGGCTATATACAACCGGAACAGAAGTATCTGGATCCGATGTTCTTCCGCAAACCGGGATTACCTCTGTTGATGGTGGAAATGGCAGATGGCAGTCGGATTCCATACTGGAATACGTTTTATCAGGAGATTCGGGATACTGATGATTATCATACCAGATATTTAGGACAAATGGATCTCAATATTAAATCAGAAAAGGTTTGGGACTTTTACCGTGAAACCATAAAAAAACTGGCAGGTTACGGAGCGAAGATAATCCGTCTGGATGCATTTGCATATGCCCCAAAAGCACCGGGACGCGCCAATTTCTTAAATGAACCGGAGACATGGGAATTCCTTGAACAGATCCATAAGCTTGCAAAACCATATGGAATCCGCCTTCTTCCGGAGATTCATGCCGGATATAAAGAGAAAAAGTATAAGATGATAGCAGAGAAGGGATATCTGACATATGACTTTTTCCTTCCGGGATTGATCCTGGATGCTCTTTACAGAGGCGATGGCTCTTACCTGGAGCAGTGGGCAAAGGAACAGATAAAAGAGAATATTCATACTGTGAATATGCTTGGATGCCATGATGGAATACCGGTACTGGATCTTGCCGGACTGTTGCCGGACGACAGGATTGAAGATCTGATCCGGTTGCTTGTGGATCGTGGTGGCTTTGTAAAGGATCTTCACGGTAATAAAAAGATGTATTATCAGGTAAATACGACATATTATAATGCACTTGGCGAAGATGAGCAGGCATTGTTATTAGCCAGAGCATTACAGATATTTATGCCCGGAAAACCTCAGGTCTGGTATCTGGATCTGTTTGCCGGATCTAATGATTATGAGGCAGTGAAGCGTGCAGGTGCAGGTGGACATAAAGAGATCAACCGGACGAATCTTTCACAAAAAGATATAGAGTCAGGCCTTGAAAAGGAGGTCGTAAAAAAGCAGCTTGAAATGTTGAAATTCCGGAAAGAATTTCCGGCATTTGGATTTGATGCGGAAATGACAATCCGTACAAAGCCTGCAGCGCAGATCTCTGCTCAGGCAGAAAATGCTTTGCATTTTGCAGAACTACCGGCGGACCAGATGTATAACCGTATTTATATCACCTGGAAAAAGGATGGTTATCTTGCCCGTCTGTCCGCAGACCTTAAAGCCCATACCTACCGGATTCAGGCTCTTGATCCATCCGGTAACCTGGTCTGGCAGTCGTAATGTGTAAATCCCCTCCGACAGATGGTTATATGCGTAACGTTTTACCTGTATTTCTTATATGGTCATCAGACGTTTTCTAACTATGACATTTGCGAAGATTTCGTTGTGAGCTGCATATTGCTAGTAAATACGGGTGCCTGTTCGAGCTCAAAGAGCGAGTTGGCACAGGAGTATTTACGAATCAGGCATATGCAGCAAACAGAAATCATAGCAAGTCATAGTAAAAAATGGCTGACTGCCATATAGGAAATACAGATAAAGCCCCATATGTATAACCATCTGTCGGAGGGGATTCTCTAATTTCATAATATAAATAATGGATTCGGGTGATCCGGGAAGACTGGCACTTCCTACATATGATATTAGCGTATTTTCGTTATGAGGTTTGCACTAGCTATCAGCATCAAGCCCATGTTTGAGTCAGTAAGGACGAGTTTGGGCGACTGCTGATGAATAAGCGTGCGAACCGAATAGAAAATAAAGCGGATCATATGTAGGAAGTGCCAGCCTGCCGAATCACTCGAATCCATTGTTTATACAGGCTTATTTCGCTGGAAAAAGCTTGCGGAAGATCAGACGGATAAACGGACCGCAATAAAAAAGCTGCCAGAAGAAAGCTACCAGGAAGTTTAAGAAGGTGGTCTGGAGCCACACGGCTGCAAACTGACGACCGGCATGCTTGAATAAAATAGTGGCAACAAGGCTCATGCAAGGACACATAATGCAGATGATCATGGTAGAAATTGCAAGCGTGATGATGATCGGGCGGTCATCCGGCTTCACGAAGCGGAATGCAAGAGCATGTGCAGCCTTATCTACAAACAGGAATTCAAGAAAAAAGGCAACCGGCCACATGATGATAAGCTCATGAAAGGCGGCTAAGAAAACGGAGTTTGACATTCCACCCATGTTTAGGGAAATGTTGTAGCAGATCATGGCATAGACCATAAGAAAAGACATCATTAATGTGAAAACAATATTTTGAAATAAAGTTTTTGGCATAAAATAAATCTCCTTTTTGATAAATAATCTGAATAAATGCAGAACCAAAACTGCAAATATCTTAAAAATAAGCACAAAAAAGACACATGTGTTGTTCGTTATCAAGTGATATGCTCATCCGTCGGCAAACGAGGTGAAATATCAGGAGCACACTTGTGTCGTTTCCAATTTTATACCAAAGCTTTTTCTTCAATTTATACAACGTCGGTCATTATACTAAGCTTTTAGTAAAAATGCAAGTGAAAAATTCATATTCAAACTTATAAAATTTCATACGTAGGTATAAAGAATATCATAGGCGAAAACAGATAATTGTATACGCAATAATACATGGATTTGTTTGACTTATAAATGGGTAGATGCTAGTATCATAGTTATGATCATTATGTGGGAGGCAGATGGATATGAACAGTGCACAGAAGATATGTATGATTGTCGGGGTGGGTTTTGCAGGAATAGGGCTTTTTATGACATTGATCTTTTTATTTGCATTTGGTAAGCCCGGGGCATTTATATTAATTCCATTAATGTTTGTGGTACTTGGATTATGTTTTATCGTGACGATCCTTGTTATGCTCCATAACAAGAAAATGATCCGTGTACATGGTGAAAAGTATACAGCGAAGATTTATGGTTATGTAAAAAATACATCTTATATGGTAAATGGCAGATTTCCTTTAAATGTAAAGGTGCATTATTTTGATAATTATGGTATCGAGCGGGAAGTGATCCTGCCGACTTCGATCAGTGGAGGAGCGGATTCCATGTTCCCGATCGGAATGACGATCGATATCTATGAATACAATGGTAAGTACAGTTATGATCCTGCTTCTGTCCGTGGAGAACGGTTAAGAAGAGAAGAAGAGCTGATGGACAACAAGCCGATCGATCCGGAACAGCTTCACCTGATCGCAGTCCGATGTTCGAACTGCGGTGCTTCTTATAAGGCAGCAACCGGATATGCCAGCCGCTGCCCTTATTGTGGTGGTTACCAGAATGTGTGATAAAGCACTGATGTTTGCCGGAATGTGTGATGAAGCTCTGATGTTTGCTGGAACGTGTGATGAAGCTGTTGCCGGAATAGGATGATGCCGGCTGACTGTTTAGCCGCGCCCGAGGATCGCATCCATATCCTGCTCAGGAGCCGTGATCGGCTGCAGATTGTAGGTGTCAACCAGAAAACGGACAACGGTCTCTGTCATGAATGCCGGAAGGGTTGGACCGAGATAGATGTTTTTGACACCGAGGGCAAGCAGGGTTAAAAGGATGCAGACAGCCTTCTGTTCATACCATGAAAGAACGAGAGTCAGAGGAAGCTCGTTGATATCACAGCCGAAGGCTTCTGCCAGTGCAAGGGCAACCTTGATCGCACTGTAAGAATCGTTACACTGTCCCATATCTAAGATCCTAGGGATTCCATCGATCTCGCCAAGGTCAAGATCATTGAACCGGTATTTGCCACAGGCAAGTGTCAGAACGAGAGAATCCATAGGAGTCTGTTTTACAAATTCCGTATAATAATTTCTGCCCGGATGGGCACCGTCGCAGCCGCCAACCAAGAAGATGTGTTTGATATCACCATTCTTGATGGCGGCTGTAAGTTTATCTGCATGGGAGAGGACTGCGCCATGTGCAAATCCTGTTGTCAGGATATGTCCGCCATTGATACCGCTCATGCTGTGATCGTGTTCATAGCCGCCCAGCTTTAGGGCATGTTTGATGATCGGAGTAAAATCCTTTTTGCCATCCTTTGTTCCCTTGATATGCACCATTCCTTCATAGCCGACAACAGAGGTGGTGTAGATGCGATCTTCATAGCTTGGACGTGGGGGCATCAGGCAGTTGGTTGTAAAGAGGACGGGTGCAGGGATATTTTCAAATTCCGTCTGCTGGCTCTGCCATGCAGTTCCGAAGTTGCCGGCAAGATGCTTATAGGCGGCTAATTTTGGATAGCCGTGAGCCGGAAGCATTTCGCAATGTGTATAGACATTGACACCGGTTCCTTCGGTCTGTTTTAAGAGCAGATCCAGATCACGGAGATCATGACCGGATACAACGATGAAAGGCCCCTTGCGGATATCGGTGTGAACCTTAGTCGGCGTTGGTGTGCCGAAGGATTCGGTATTTGCCTTATCGAGCAGTTCCATGCACTGATAGTTCACTTTTCCAAATTTCATAATAAGCTCGATCCATTCTTCTACCGAGTGTTCACGGTTCACTTCACACAAGCCCTTATAGAACCAGGTTGTTACATTATCATTTTGATAGCCGAGATTCATTGCATGATGCGCATACGCCGCCATTCCCTTTAAGCCGAACAATAACGTGGAGCGGAGTGACACGATATCGTCCGTACCATCCCACAGGCTGATTACCGGTATATCATGTGGATCTTTCAATCCACAGGTCGGAGGATTGATATTTGCTGTTGATGAATTCATATCTGTATCTGAGAAATTCATATTTGCAATTGATGAATTCATATCTGTATCTGAGAAATTCATATTTGCGGTTGGTGAATTCGTATCTGTATCTGAGAAATTCATATTTGCAGTTTGTGAATTCATATTTGTAGTCGGGAAGTTCTTATATGCGATATCTGATATGCTACATATGTCTGTAGGCATACAGCGCATGATATCCTTCTGGTTTTTCTGCACTTCTTTGATGTAATCTTTGATTGATTTATCATCAAAATTCACATTTGTAAGTGTTGTAAATAAACCATCGATCAGCAGACGGTCAGCGGATTTTCGGTTGTTCAGGTATCGGGACAGAAGTTTGGGATCTGTCTCTTTTTTCTGTTGCATGGATTTCTTTGTAAGCTCGGCTGCTTCGGCAAGTCGTATCAGTTCACAGATCAATTCGTCCTGCAGATTGGATGTCGAGGGCTGCTTACCGCAGACTCCGGTATTCACACAGGCTTTATTGCCAGCTGTCTGCTGGCATTGAAAACAAAACATATTTGACATGGGATAACCTCCTGATGAAATTTTATTGATGATTGTGGAATGACTACAAATTGCTGTTCATGTATGTGCAATATATATTAATTCCGCAATTATCTTTTTAAACATATTTAGTATCGTCGGGTGTTTCCAGAATTATACAGGCAAAACCTTTCATTCAGTGTAAGTGTTATTTGAGGAAGATATCTGATAGTATAAATACTGTCAGATGTGGTGGGTATGAAAATAAGAAAGAAATGATAATACCCCAAGTAGCAAGACAGTAATGGGTATGAAAGTAAGAAAAAGAATATCATACCCACAAAAGTAACATGATGAGGGTATGAAAGCGAGAAAGAAATTATGGTACCCTCAGTAGCCAGGTAATAGCGGGTATGGGAGTAAGAAAAAGAATGCGATACCCGCAGAAGCCAAATGGCGAGGGTATGAAAGCGAGAAATGCAGTAGTCAACAAAAAGTAGACACATATTTTTAGTTTCTACACATCGCTTAGCAGGCATAGTACTCCCTATACTG
>NZ_WWTL01000017.1:0-53326 GCF_009874105.1 Clostridium sp. BIOML-A1
TGCTGTATGGATTCACACCTATGGCAAAGGAAAAATCTGCTGTATCGTTCCTGCACACACTACCCAAAATCTGACCTATGAACCATTTGTCAAACTTGTAAAGAATGCTATTGATTGGGTTTAATAGCATTAATAGAGCGTCAAATTACATTTGTCGTAAACATTTACATACTATTGTTTAGAAAAAAACAGTTCCGCTTATTCCCTCAAATTTCTCCTATAAGTGAAGGAACAATTTCTGACTTTATGACAGGGTTACATGCCCTGTCATTTTTATGGTCATTTTTAGAAAATCTGTTCCCGAATCACAAGATTATATAGCAGTGACCCTGTATCTATGATAGATAAATTCATCCATAGATGCCCGGTCACAGAGGTATGGATACCTCGGAAAGGAGATTTTATGAAGAGACCGGACAATAACAAAATAGCAGCACTCTATGAGCGACTGTCGAGAGATGATGAACTGAATGGATACAGTAACAGCATTGTAAACCAGTAAGCGATTTTCTTTGTGTGCTATAGTTATGCTAAACAGAGCGATAAACGGTAATTTGAAAAGGAGATTAAATCCATGGATAGTAAATGGGAAGAATTGTATAAAGCAGCAAAACAAGTATTAAGACCACGAGATGTCTCTAAAATCATTGAGGCAGGCGGAGTTTCCGCAGCAGTAGAATCAGTATCAGGCAAAATATATGTTGGAGTTTGTGTAGATACAGCGTGTACATTGGGGATTTGTGCTGAACGTAATGCTATTTTTAACATGATTACTAATGGGGAAGATGCTATAAAGCGAGTTATTGCTATTGATAGAGATGGTAAATCCATTCCCCCATGTGGAGCGTGTCGGGAATTTATGACACAGTTAATGCCAAAAGAATATAGGAAGATTGAAATAATGATGGATTATGAAAATGAGAGGATAGTAACTCTCGAAGATTTAACACCCGAATGGTGGATATAATCGTTTCATCAACTTCCCATTTGTAGCTGAGAATACTCAGTCCTTTTCTGCTGATCTGAATGCTTTCACAATTTGCACTCATAATGTACATAATATATATGTGGTGACAAACCCACACACTCTAGCTTTATTCTGTTTTTGTAATTTTCTTTGCTCTTACTGCTGTTCCGTTAGAAGAAACCATAATCATATTATTCCCTATAGTCGATATATCTATATCTATGCCAAGAACCGCATTGCATTTCAATTGATGTGCTTTTGCTTTCAAAATATATAATGCCATTTGCTTTGCTTTAGACAATTTTCCTTGATATCCGGTAGCCTGCGTTCCAAACAAATCGCTAAATGAAGCTCCCCACTCTGAAAAAATACCTGTTCCAATAATGTATTCACTATTTACAATATCAACATATTCGTCTATTTCATATCCTTCTAAAAAATGAGTTGTAGACATCAATACATCATAATACACAGCACCTGCGCCGTTAAACATTTGTTTATGTTGCTTTTCTAATTCCCTTTGAAATTCGCTTCTATCCCGCTGTTGTTGTTCGACTTTTTCTTGTTTCATTCTATTATATGTCTCTTCGTCTGAATATAATCCAAGAATCTCATCAAGTCTATTTAACACCTCTGGGTTATTAATCTCATCTCGCTTATTATGTAAAAATTCATAAGACCTTTCTGATATATTATTTTTTGCATCTCCTCCATATTGTTTTAAGTAAGAGATTCTATTATAACAATTTTCACAAATTTTACTTTCATCATTATTAGGAATAAAATTTACCTTTTTCTCTGACTCTATAAACTCTTTTTTACAAATACAACAATTCATAATCGTTTCTCCCACCGTAATAAATAATCTCTCGGAATCTTTAAGCCAGTAAATATACAATGTCATTAACTTAACGTTTGGAGCATACTCTTACAAATAAGGGTATGCTCCAAACGTTAAGTTAATGACATTGCATAAATAGGGGATTTGTGTATGAGAACTACTCATTAAAATTTACTCTCCATAATATCCATTATTCGACAACTGCTGCCATTTTAAATACATTTCTTTATAGTTCTTTTTAATAAATTTTCTAATTTCTCTTATTTCTCGCTCATTTAATTGACCTTGTTTCTCAATGGTTGTATCTCCATCACTTTTTACAAAGAATTTTGCTGAACCGGCCTCTGTTAATTTTCTGTCACTCGCATGGACATGCATAGCCTCAATAACGCAGCTTGCAGTATAATATAAATAATAACCACACACCTTAAATTCATAATACTTCGGCATCGGCTTCCTCCATAAATTCTTTATTTTTATTGTAATAATCTAACACAATCTGAATTTCAATATCATCCATATTCGTTTCTACTATTTCATCTTTATAAATAACCGCTGCATTATTCAAGCAATTAAGATTAAGCACTCTGATATAATCACCATCTTTTGTATAGGCATATCCATTGATAATCATATTTGCATGATCAGCTATATCTTTTACACTAAGCTGCATTAATCTTAACCTCCTTAATTGGTTTCAAAAATGTTTCAGTATCATAATATAACATGTTTAGTATTGGAATTAAATCTATATATTCTTCAACTTCGGGCATTTCTTTGTACTTTGCCATAACAACTAGATATCCATTATCCCATTCAACTACTTTTGTATATCTCTCCAATTTATCAGAAGTGATAAAACGAACCCTTTGATTATTAAATTCAAAAATTGTGTACTTTCCATCATTAGTTAGAACCGCATAATCTTTCATTTAATTCACTCCCTTCAAATAATTTTTCTTATCATTATATTATAATAATACCACAGTTCAAATAAAAAAACACCCCAGAACCGAAGTTCTGAGGTGTAATATACTCTTGATATTCTCTTTTCCGAAAAATTATCTCTTTGAGAACTGTGGAGCACGACGAGCTGCCTTTAAGCCGTACTTCTTTCTTTCCTTCATACGAGGATCTCTTGTAAGGTATCCGGCCTTCTTGAGGATTGGTCTGTATTCTTCTGAATCAGCCTCAAGTAATGCTCTTGAAATACCATGTCTGATAGCACCGGCCTGACCTGTGAAGCCGCCGCCCTTTACGTTAACCATAACGTCGAACTTACCATCTGTACCTGTAGCAACTAATGGCTGCTTAACGATAACTTTCAGTGTATCAAGTCCGAAGTACTCGTCCATATCTTTCTTGTTGATTGTGATCTTACCAGTACCTGGAGCGATATAAACTCTGGCGATACTGCTTTTTCTTCTTCCTGTTCCATAGAACTTAGTTGTTTTAGCCATTGATGATATCCTCCTTCTTAGTACTTAATCTCTAAAACTTCTGGCTTCTGAGCCTGCTGCTTATGATCAGGTCCAGCGTATACATAAAGCTTTGTAATCATGTCTCTTCCAAGTGGTCCCTTTGGAAGCATTCCCTTAACTGCTAAACGGATAACATCCTCTGGCTTCTTAGCCATCTTCTCTTTTAATGTAGTCTCTTTCATTCCGCCTACATAATCTGAGTGGTTGTAGTAGATCTTCTGATCCATCTTCTTACCGGTAACCTTAATCTTGTCTGCGTTTACTACTATTACATAATCACCTGTATCGATATGTGGTGTAAATGTTGGCTTATTCTTTCCTCTTAAAATGCTTGCTATCTCTGATGATAAGCGTCCTAAAGTATGTCCTGTAGCGTCAACTACATACCACTTTCTTTCTATTGTTGATGGGCTTGCCATAAAGCTCTTCATCGTGGTACCTCCTAAATTATTTTCTAAAATATTAATATGGTATATCCTCAAATACGTTGTTTACCGGGGCATTGGTTCACACCGTATCTTTAAACTTCACACATTTGGACATTATACAATACTCATCCGTGTGTGTCAATAAACTTTCTTTATTTTTTCAGGCGTTTTTCTTTATTTTTCAGCATTCATCTACCATTTCGCATTCAAATATGCTATCTGCGTCTGACCGCAAATCTTCCGTTCAGACCACGGCGGTATTTCATCATGAGAATTCTTTTGACAGATGCATTGATCCGTTTTTTCGATATCCGCTTTGTCTTGTAAGCCCGAAGCAATGCCTGATATGTTTCTTTATAATGCTCCGTGCAGAGAAGATCGTCTCCTGCCTGAACTGCTCTGACAGCACTCTCACCCTCACTTCCGGTAAAGCTCCGTACTCCTGCCATCGACAACGAATCCGTAACGATCACACCTTTAAATCCCATTGTATTTCTAATGTATTTGTTTACCTTCGGTGATATAGATGCCGGATTTTTAGAATCAAAACAATGTACAATATTATGGCTTACCATAATCATATCACATCCCGACCGGATTCCCGCCTGAAATGGCTTCAGATCACGTTTTTTAAAACTGTTATAACTTCGGTAATCATGAATCAGATTCGTATGCGTATCTCCATTATTTCCATAGCCCGGAAAATGTTTTAATGAGCTGATCATATCCTCCTGTTTCATGTTATTCACCACAAGATTAATATATCTGGAAGTATCCGTTGCATTTGTAGAAAAACTTCTATTGTAAATAAAGTTACTTGAATCATATGCAACATCGGCAACCGGTGCAAGATTTGTATTGATTCCAAGCTTTTTCAGAAATTTTGCTTTATTCTTCGTGTCTTTTACAATGCCATTCCATCCACCTGCAGAAAAAACCGCTCTCGGTGATGCATATGACGTGGATCGGAACTGGCGATATCTGGATGCCCTTACAACAGTTCCGCCTTCTTCATCCACTGCGATCAACATCGGAATCTTTGACGCCTTTTGAATTCCATAAATTCTGTTTCGTAATGTATCAGGAGTACTGTTTGCAAAATCTTCCCCAAACAAAACATATCCGCCAAACTGATATTGCTTCTGGATATTAACTGCATTTTTAGCAGGAGCCTTCACAAGGATCATCTGGGCTATCTTCTCCTCCCAGCTCATTTTCTTCATCCTGTCAGCTACACGTTGTTCTATATATTTGTCATTATCTTCATAATATCTGGCATGTACATCTGTGCCTGTGTCCGTACATATAATAGTCAGACATAAAAGCACACTCATACATATACAAACGATTCTTTTATTCATATCGGATCTCCACCAGTGTCAAGCCTTTCGCAACTGCGGTCGGTCCTGCCTTGCTCCGGTCTCTCGCTTCCAGGATCTCCTTCACCTGTTCAGGCTCCATCAGCCCGGTTCCGACCTGCATCAGAGTTCCTGCAATGATCCTTACCATATTATATAAGAAACCATTTCCCGTGATCCTGATATGAACCATGTCATCCTCTTTCGTCACATTTACTGCATATATCGTCCGAACCGTCGTCTGTACTTGTGCGCCTGCCGAACAGAAGCTCTTAAAATCATGCTCACCAACCAGATAAGCAGCCGCCTGATTCATCCGCTCTATATCCATCGGATAATAGCAAAATGCCGCATATAACCGTTTTGATGGCAGCTCAAACCGCCGATTCAATATATTATATTCATAAGTTTTCACTGTATCTGCATATCTCGGATGAAAGTCTGCATCCACCTCGCAGGATTCCTGAATCCGGATATCGTCCGGAAGCCGCTGATTTAACGCAAAGGAAAACTTATCCCCCGGTATCCGGGATTCAGTGTCAAATACTGCCACATTTCCACAGGCATGTACGCCTGCATCCGTTCTGCTGGCTCCGATCACCTTGATATCCTCCTGCACCAGTTCGCTGATCGTCCGGTTCAGCACTTCCTCTATCGTTATTCCATTGTCCTGTACCTGCCAGCCATGATAATTTGTACCATCATAGGCTACCACCAATTTTACTCGTTTCATTTTCCCGGTTCCCTGTTATAAATATATCTTCATCAAGATCAATCCTACCACATAAACCACCAGCAGACCATATGCAAATGCATCTTTTTTACTATATCTCAACGGTTTCATGCTGGTACGGCATTCACTTCCGTGATAACATCTGGCGTCCATCGCATATGCCAGATCGGTTGCACGTCGGATCGCAGATGCAAATAACGGAATAAATATCTGGGTATAGCTTCGTATCCGTTTGAAAACATTTCCATTTTCAAAATCTGCTCCACGCGAAAGCTGCGCTTTCATAATTTTGTCCAATTCTTCCATCAGAATCGGAATAAAACGAAGCGTAATTGAAAGCATCAAGGCCATATCTGATACCGGAACACGGAAGATCTTCAGGAATCCAAACAGCTTCTCCAAACCTGCTGTAAGTGCCAGCGGAAGTGTTGTATATGTCATGACCGATGAGCCAATAATCAGATATACGAAACGAAATACTACAATTCCGGTTGTCTTTAAGCTGCCGGTCGTGATATGAAATCTCCAGATACTGACCAGAACCCTTCCATCACCATTAAACAGACTGAAAAATGCTGTAAATAATATAAATGCCAAGACAGCCTTAAGTCCCCGGCAGATAAAAGATAACGGGACACGGCTTAATGCTACATACACAATAAGAAATGCTGTTGCAGCAAGAAAAGTCCACAAATCCTTGCACCAGAAGATCGTAACCGCATATACGATCGTGAGCACCAGTTTTGTTCTGGCATCCAGCTCGTGAATCGGTGATCTGGTATTATAATATTGTCCGATCGTAATGTCTCTTACCATGCTTCTTTCCTCTATATTATCTGATAACTATCCACTTTCTCATGCTGTGTTCATGTTTTTGAAATGTCACCATCAATCTCTATAGCTTCATTAATTTTATATCTCTTCTTATATATTCTTTAGCCCACTAAGTTCCTCAATCACGCCCGCCACGCTTCTTGCTGTAAGTTTGATCTCCGGCAGTAATGCCTCCCTGAGCTTCGCCATTTCCGGCATCTCTAAGCCCAGTTTTTCTACAATCTCCGGCGTTCCAAATGCCTGCTCTACTGCTCCATCATAGACCAGCTTTCCCTGTCCCATAACCAGTATACGATCTGCAATCTCATACACATCCTTCATGTCGTGTGATACAAAGATTACAGTTATATTCCGTTCTTCATGTAATCTGCGGATCAGTGCAAATAATTCCCGTTTGGATTTCGGATCCATGCCGGCAACCGGCTCATCGAGAATAAGGATCTCCGGCATATATGCAAGGATTCCAGCAAGTGCTACACGCTTCTTCTGTCCGCCTGAAAGGTCAAACGGAGAATATTCAAAATATTCCTCTGATATATTCACAAGTGCCAATGCTTCCCTTGCCGCCTGTTCTGCTTCTGCTTTCGACATCCCGAAGTTCAATGCGCCATACATTACATCCGCTAACACCGTACTTTCAAATAACTGATACTCCGGATACTGAAACACAAATCCAATCTTCTTCCGCAATTCTTTCAGATTCTTCGTCTTTCCTACATCAATTCCATCAACCTTAAGCGTTCCCCCCATCGGACGATAAATACCATTTAACATATATAACAGCGTACTTTTCCCGGAACCGGTCTGTCCTGCCACCGCAAGGATCTCTCCTTTTCTGATCTGAAATGACACCTGCTCTACCGCAGGAACCAGTACCGCACCATCCTTATAAGAATACTCCAGATTATCAGCCTCGACCAAGATATCTTTTTTTATCCCGGCATCCAATAACATACCATTGTGTTCTTCTCTATCTATGTTATTTCTATTATCAAGGATATCCTCATGTATTCCATCCTCATTTTTACTTGATGGTATATCTTTCTGCGCCGAATTAAAATGTTCTGCTGATTCTTGTCTGTTTACAAAAGATTTTTCATCACGCAAACATGCCTTTATCCTGTCCGCAGCATCCTTTACCGACAAGATCCCCTCTTTTCTATCAACCAACGCACTTTTTGCGTCTTCATCCAAATTTTTGACAAATTTCTTATCATCGGAATAATCTACTTTCAACTCATGCAACAGCTTATATGGCAATAAACTGTCAAGACCAAGCTGCTCTAACTTCTCTACCTGTGGATAAATCTCATATGGTGCGCCAATCAACTCTACATTTCCATCATCCATTACATAGATCTGATCTGCCCGAACCGTTTCCTCCATCCGATGTGTGATCATAATGATCGCAATGCCAAACTCCCGGTTCAAATGATATAAGGTATCAAGTATCTGTCTACTTCCCACAGGATCGAGCATGGCAGTTGCTTCATCCATAACGATACATTCCGGTGACATGGCCATCACAGATGCGATTGCCAGTCTTTGCTTCTGTCCACCGCTTAGATGTGATACATTTCGTTCCAGATATGCCTCCATCCCTGTCAATCGAAGTACTTCGTTGATTCGCTCCCATATCTTCTCTGCTTCAAAGCCCAGATTTTCCAAACCAAATCCTACATCTTCCGCAACCGTATTTCCTACCATTTGGTTGTCCGGATTCTGAAAGATCATCCCGACTGCACGACGGATGGCCAGCAGATCATCTTCCCGGCTCGTATCTAATACATCAGAATCTCCCTGTATCCATACCGTTCCCTGATTTGGTGCATATAAGCCATTCAGGTGTCTGGCAAATGTTGACTTTCCCGAACCGTTACGTCCAAGAACGGCAATGATCTGTCCCTTATGGGCAACAAAATCCATATCCTTCACAGCCCATTTTTCACCTGTAACATTTCCATCCTTGTCCTTGATATTAAATTTATGTCCAAGCTTTTTCACCTGAATAAAACTCATGTACACTCTCCTATGTTTCTAAACAAATACGATAATTCCATCGAATCAACATCTTTGCAAATATAAAGTCTGCATCTTAGTATAATAAAAAAGCTGCCAAATACACATACATGTACCTGACAGCCCTTATGTTTATAATTATACTAACTCAAGAATAACTTCCATTGCAGCATCGCCCTTACGCTGACCGATCTTGATGATTCTTGTGTAACCACCCTTACGTCCTGCGTACTTTGTACCGTACTCATCGAATAACTTGCTTGTTAAATCAACTTTCTTTGTACCGGCTTTCTTTCCGGCAGCATCTGTAGGAACTTCAACAACCGGATATAATACCTTAAGCATTTCTCTTCTTGCATGAAGTCTTGAAGGCTGATCCTTCTTGATGGTCTTTTCTACTTCATCATATACAGTGACTTTCTTACCATCAACAACTTCCTTCACTCTCTTACCATCTTTATCTTTCTTAGCAACCTTAGCGGTAACGGTAACTTCATCATAGTTATCCTTTTCCTTAACTGCTAATGTGATAAGCTTCTCTGCAATCTTAACAACTTCCTTAGCTCTAGCTTCTGTTGTTCTGATCTTACCATGGTATAATAACTGTGTTACCTGGTTACGAAGTAATGCATTTCTCTGTGCGCTTGCTTTTCCAAGTTTTCTATACATTGCCATTTTTATTTATCCTCCTTACCCTTGCGGGTCTTCACTGTGCTTACTATTATTCGGCTTGAGTGGTAAAAAGTATTATTCCTCACTGTCATTCAGTGATAAGCCTAATTCTTTCAGCTTAGCTAATACTTCATCTAATGACTTACGACCGAGGTTACGAACTTTCATCATATCCTCCGGGGTCTTATTGATCAATTCTTCAACTGTATTGATACCGGCTCTCTTTAAGCAGTTGTATGAACGAACTGATAATTCAAGCTCATCAATATTCATTTCCAGAACCTTTTCCTTCTCATCTGTTACGCTCTCAACCATTACATCAACGGATTTTGCGTTCTCAGACAGATCAACGAACAGGTTCAAATGTTCTACAAGGACTCTTGCAGCGAGGCTGACAGCCTCATCCGGTGCGATAGCACCATTTGTAAATACATCAAGTGTCAGCTTATCATAATCTGTAACCTGACCAACACGAGTATTCTGAACTGTAAGATTAACTCTCTCAACCGGTGTATATATAGAATCAATAGCGATGACATCAATCGGTGCATCTGCTTCTTTATTCTTATCAGAACCAACGTAGCCTCTGCCGTTGCCGATGGTGAGTTCCATCTCAAGTCTTGCATCCGGGCCACTAAGATTTGCAATTACAAGATCAGGATTGATGATCTCGATATCGCCGTCTACATGAATATCAGATGCTCTGACAACACAGTCACCAGCTACATCGATATAAGCCTGCTTCGGCTCATTTGTTAATGAATTGTTCTTTATTACTAAAGACTTGATATTCATAACGATCTCAGTTACATCTTCCTTTACTCCGGGAATAGAACTGAACTCATGTAAAACACCTTTAATCTTAACGTGTGTTACTGCTGTACCAGGTAATGAAGAAAGCATAATTCTTCTTAATGAATTACCAAGGGTTGTACCATAGCCTCTCTCTAAAGGCTCTACTACAAACTTACCATACTTGTTATCATCTGAAATCTCAACTATCTCAATTTTTGGTTTCTCAAACTCAAACATTTAAGCCCCTCCTTTATGGGTAATTAACTGGTATACTCCAACTTTGCAAATATCATAAATATATTCTGCATCCAGACATCCACACGGGTAAATCCCGGATGGATGTACGGATGATCATATTTATTCTTATTACTTGGAATATAACTCGACAATAAGGGTCTCGTTTACAGGAACATCGATCTGCTCTCTGTTTGGCTTCTCAACTACTTCTCCACAAAGGTTTTCTCTGTCAGCGGTTAACCAACCTGGAACTAAATGTCCTTCTGTTGCAGCAATGATATCCTTATATCTCTGTAAGGATTTGCTCTTCTCTCTGATCTCGATCTTGTCTCCGGCCTTTACCTGGTATGAAGGAATGTTAACACTCTTTCCATTAACAAGTACATGCTTGTGATCTACGATCTGTCTTGCTTCTCTTCTTGTTCTTGCAAAACCTAATCTGAAGATAACATTATCAAGTCTTAACTCAAGTAATGTCATAAGGTTAGGACCTGTTAAGCCCTTCTGCTGCTCTGCCTTAGCGTAAAGGTTACGGAAAGGCTTCTCTAATACACCGTAAATGAACTTAGCCTTCTGCTTTTCACGAAGCTGTAAACCATACTCACTTACTTTTCTGTTTGCTCTTGTTGATTTTCTATTTGATTTCTTGTCAATTCCGAGATACATTGGCTCCATGCCTAAAGATCTGCATCTCTTAAGAACTGGGGTTCTATCTACTGCCATCTTACTCTGTACCTCCTAATTAGACTCTTCTTCTCTTTGGTGGACGACAACCATTATGTGGAACTGGTGTAACGTCTTTGATACTTACAACATCGATACCGCAAGCTGCGAGAGCACGGATAGCTGCTTCTCTACCTGAGCCTGGGCCTTTTACCATAACATCAACAGTCTTTAATCCGTAAGGAGCAGCAGCCTTTGCAGCTGTCTCAGCAGCCATCTGAGCAGCATATGGTGTTGACTTCTTAGAACCCTTGAATCCTAAACCGCCAGCACTTGCCCATGAAAGTGCATTACCTTCAGCGTCTGTTAATGTAACGATTGTATTATTGAAAGATGACTGAATATGAGCCTGTCCGTGCTGAACACTCTTTCTGACACGCTTCTTAGCCACTTTTTTAGTAACTTGCTTAGCCATTAACTCTTAAACCTCCTATGGTTTTCCAAATTTATACAAATGTACTTTATCTTCTGCCCGGTGCAGAAGATCTCTTATCTTCTACTATATATAAGAACAAATGAAAACAGTATTATTTCTTCTTGTTTGCTACTGTCTTCTTAGGTCCCTTACGTGTTCTTGCGTTTGTCTTTGTCTTCTGTCCACGAACAGGAAGTCCCTGTCTATGACGCTTACCACGGTAGCATGCAATTTCCTGTAAACGCTTGATGTTAAGTGCTACTTCTCTACGTAAATCTCCTTCAACAGTCTGTGTTGCATTGATTACTTCGCTGATTCTTCTTACTTCATCATCAGTCAAATCATTACAACGTGTGTCAGGATTAACATTTGCTTCCTTAAGGATACGCTGTGAAGATGCCAAACCTATACCATATACATAAGTAAGACCAATCTCAACACGCTTGTCTCTTGGTAAATCAACACCTGAAATACGAGCCATTCTAATTAACCTCCGTAAAAATTCTTCTGTCCGGCATATCGGATCTCGACATATCTCAACATGAAAATGCTGAGGTGAAATGCATATGTTTCCATCTCGCTGCCTATTTTTTTATTTTTACTAGCATATAATGATTATGCTACAGCCGCTTTTAAAATTTACAACACATCCGTGTGTGTTGATACATAAAAAACAAGATATCATATGGATGGGCTATCATCCGGATACCCAGTTTCTTTTTTTGATTAACCCTGACGCTGTTTGTGCTTTGGATTCTCGCAGATAACTCTAACGATTCCCTTTCTCTTGATAACTTTGCACTTATCGCACATAGGTTTTACTGATGCTCTAACCTTCATTAGAAAATCTCCTTTCAAAAAAAGTCCGCTACAAATAGGCATTCTATCATTTTTCACAATAGAATGCAAGTCCCATTTTCTGTTTTTTTCATATTAATGGGTTTATTATGATAAATCACATCCCATAAAGGGAATATCTTTACAGGATGTTCATTACATACCTCTTTATATAGAAGAATTTATTTATCTCTCCAAACAATTCTTCCCTTTGTCAGGTCGTATGGTGATAATTCAATTGTTACCTTATCACCCGGAAGGATCTTGATATAATTCATTCTGAGCTTACCACTAATGTGTGCTAAAACCTTATGACCATTCTCGATCTCTACTTGAAACATTGCATTTGGTAACTTCTCGATTACTGTTCCTTCTACTTCAATTACGTCTGCCTTTGACATTTTTAATCCTCCTTAAAATCCTTGAGATTTTGAATTCATTTTTTATTTCTATAATTCCAATCCTTCTGCCTGCGACAAGATGATCGGTCTGTCCTCTGTAATAAGGATCGTATTCTCATAGTGTGCTGCATTGGACCCGTCCACGGTTACAACCGTCCAGTCATCATCCAGCCAGTCTACTTCATAATCACCTGCTGTTATCATCGGTTCGATCGCAATCGTCATTCCCGGTTTCAGCTTCGGTCCTTTTTTGATTGTTTCAAAATTCGGTATTTCCGGATCCTCGTGAAGATTTGCTCCAACACCATGTCCAACCAGGTCTTCTACGATTCCATATCCAAATTTTAAAACATACCGCTCTACAGCCCTTCCGATATCTCGAATATGATTTCCCGGAACAGCAACCTTCATTGCTTCGAAAAAGCTCTGCTTAGTTACTGCAATCAGATGCTCATTTTCCGGTGAAATCTTTCCTACTCCGTAAGTTCTTGCTGCATCGGAGTGATATCCTTTATAGATAACTCCTGCATCAAGACTTACTATGTCGCCCTCTTTCAGAAATCTTGTCTTTGATGGTATACCATGAACAACTTCTTCATTCACTGATACACAGATAGATGCCGGATAACCATTATAATTCAGAAAAGAAGGAATACAGCCATAACTTCTGATCACTTCTTCACCAAGTTTATCAATTGCATAGGTTGTGATTCCCGGTTTGATCGCCTTCTTCAGCTCCTCATGTGTGAGAGCAAGAATTCTGCCGGCTTCTTTCATCAATTCAATTTCTCTCTCAGATTTTATAGATATTGCCATTTTATTCACCTAAAATCTTAACGATTGCTGCAAATACATCATTCATATCCATTGTTCCGTCAACTTCTTTTAAGATACCCTTCTTAGCATAGAAATCGATCAATGGCTGTGTCTGCTCATGATATACTTTCAGTCTGTTTAATACTGTTTCCGGCTGATCATCATCTCTTAAGATAAGATCGGATGAACATACATCACATTTGCCTTCTACTTTTGTAGGGTTATATACAATATGATATGTTGCACCACAGCCAACACATGCACGTCTTCCGGACATTCTGCGAACGATGTTCTCATCCGGTACTTCTACATTGATAGCATAGTCTACAGAATCACCGATTGCTGATAATGCTTTGTCAAGTGCCTCTGCCTGTGGAATTGTTCTTGGAAATCCATCAAGGATATATCCCTTTGCGCAGTCGTCTACTTTGAATCTGTCGATTACAAGATCTACAACTAATTCATCCGGAACAAGAAGTCCCTTATCCATATATTCTTTTGCCTTTGCTCCGAGTTCTGTTCCGTTCTTGATGTTTGCTCTGAAAATATCTCCTGTTGAGATATGAGGTACTCCGTACTTCTCAGCGATCATTTTAGCCTGTGTACCTTTGCCTGCGCCTGGTGCACCTAACATAATTATCTTCATATATAACCTCCATTTTTTATTTTCCTGCGGGATACATTCATTGCAATCCCTCCTGTTATCAGCCCGTCCTCCAAATGAACAAGCCATAGATACTTATACTATAATACACGAATAGGAAGTGCACAAGTGTACACTCCCATTTTTCGTGTTTTTTATATCTTTATCTTACAATTAATCTAATAAGAATCCCTGATAATGTCTTACTAACATCTGTGATTCCAGACTCTTCATGGTTTCAATTACAACACCAACTACGATGATGATGGATGTTCCACCGAATGAAACATTTACACTGAAAAATCCGTTAAAGAACATTGGAATCATCGCAACGATCAAAAGACCAACTGCTCCGATAAATATAATATAGTTCAGTATTTTATTTAAATAGTCCTGGGTTGGCTTACCCGGTCGGATACCCGGTACAAAACCACCGCTCTTCTTCATGTTATTTGCAATCTCCATCGGATTGAAGGTAATTGCTGTATAGAAATAAGCGAAGAAGAACACAAGTAAGATATATACTGCCAATCCAAGGAATCCCCAAGGATAGTTCGCATTAAACCAGTATGACTGGCTCATTCCCTGAAGGATCTTAGCACCGACACCGGATGGACTCTTTCCAAATAAACTTGTTATAATAGAAGGAATCGCCATCAGTGAAGAAGCGAAGATTACAGGAATAACGCCTGCTGTATTTACCTTAAGCGGAATGTTGGAGGACTGACCTCCCATCTGCTTTCTACCCTGAACTTTCTTTGCATACTGTACAGGAATCTTTCTTTCAGCTCCCTGAAGCATACATACAAGAATGGTTACACATACAACAATTGCAACAACCAAAAGTGCAATTAGACACATTCTGACCGGATCTTTGTCTTTGATGAACTGTGTGTAAATATTCTTGAAATCATTTGGCATGGTTGATACGATGTTGATCAACAGGATAATGGAAATACCATTTCCCACACCACGATCTGTTACACGCTCGCCAAGCCACATTACAAACGCACTACCACCGGTAAGGATAACGATCATTGTCAATACTGTCCAAAAATTGTAGCTGTCCATGAATCCTTTTCTTCCGAAATTGATCGCAAGACCTGCACTTTCCAGAATTGCGAGACCGATCGTTAAAAAACGGGTAATTGCTGTAATTTTCTTTCTTCCGTCTTCACCATCTTTCTGCATCTCTTCCAGAGCAGGAATTGCTATGGTAAGAAGCTGAATGATAATGGAAGCTGTAATATATGGTGTTACGTTCAATGCAAATATTGACATCTGATCGAACGATCCTCCGGTAAATGAGCTGAACAGATTAAAAGAATCTCCAAGTGCATTGCTCAGATACTCTTTAATTGCATCAGCACGGATTCCCGGTACAGTAATCAGGCTTCCCAGCCTGACTACTATAAGAACAAAGAATGTGTATAATAATTTCTGTCTTAATTCCTTTACTTTGAATGCATTGATAAAGGTTTTAAACATTATTAGATCACCTCTGCTTTTCCGCCAAGAGCTTCAATCTTCTCGACTGCTGACTTTGAAAAAGCATTTGCCTTAACTGTAAGCTTCTTTGTTAACTCTCCATTTCCAAGAATCTTAACTCCATCACGTGGATTCTTTACGATACCGCATTCAACAAGTGTATCTACTGTAACCTCTGCTCCATCCTCGAAACGATCAAGAACTGAAACATTGATTGCAACGATATCTTTGTGATTGATACATGTAAATCCTCTCTTAGGGATTCTTCTATATAAAGGCATCTGTCCGCCTTCAAATCCTGGTCTAGGTGATCCTGAACGTGCCTTCTGACCCTTATGGCCCTTACCTGCAGTCTTACCATTTCCTGAACCATGACCACGGCCTACTCTGAAATTAGTACTATGCTTAGAACCTTCTGCTGGCTTTAATGTTGATAAATTCACGACCTGCACCTCCTTCAAATATAATTAAATCTCTTCTACCTTTACTAAATAACTAACCTGCTTAACCATACCAAGAGTTGCAGCATTGTTAGGAAGTTCAACTGACTTGTTTACCTTCTTAAGTCCTAATGCTTCTACAGTTCTCTTATGCTTTGGTACGCATCCGATTGGTGATTTTACTAAAGTAACTTTTAACTTATCTGCCATCTTATAATACCTCCTTAGTTAAGTATCTCATCAACAGATTTTCCACGAAGTCTTGCGATTTCTTCCGGAGTCTTGATCTCTGAAAGACCTTTGATTGTTGCAAGAACTACGTTCTGTTTGTTGTTTGATCCTAAGGATTTTGTACGGATATTCTTGTATCCGGCAAGCTCAAGTACGTTACGGGCAGGACCGCCGGCGATAATACCGGTACCTTCTGGAGCTGACTTAAGCAATACTGTTGCGCTACCGAATTCTCCGTTCCAATCATATGGGATACTTCCGTTTTCATTTACAGGAACTGTAACAAGGTGCTTAGCTGCATCTTCCTTACCCTTACGGATAGCTTCTGGAATTTCTACAGCCTTACCAACGCCTACGCCTACATGACCGTTTTTGTCACCAACAACTACAAGACATGCAAATCTAGAATTACGTCCGCCCTTAACAACCTTAGTTACACGTTTGATATCTACTACTTTATCTTCTAATTCTAATTTACTAGCATCAATTATTTCACGCTTCATATGTTGTTCTTCCTCCTTCTTAGAATTCTAGACCAGCTTCTCTTGCTGCATCTGCTAATGCCTGAACCTTACCCTGGTAGATGAATCCTCCTCTGTCAAATACAACAGTCTTGATTCCCTTTTCCAGTGCTCTTTCAGCAACGACTTTACCAACGTATGCTGCTGCATCTACATTATCTGTCTGCTCAAGTGCTTCCTTGATTGACTTCTCTACTGTTGATGCTGCTACAATTGTGTTTCCAACTGAATCATCAATAATCTGAGCGTACATATGATTATTACTTCTGAAAACTGCTAAACGTGGTCTATCTGCTGTTCCAGCTAAATGATTACGAACACGCATATGCTTCTTAATACGAACTTCGCTTCTTGATTCTTTATTAACCATCTTATCTCACTCCTTTATTATTTCTTACCAGTCTTACCAACTTTACGTCTGATAGTCTCGTCAACATACTTGATACCTTTGCCCTTGTAAGGTTCCGGTGCTCTCTTTTCTCTGATCTCTGCTGCATACTGACCAACTTTTTCCTTGTCAATACCAACAACTGAAATCTTGTTACCATCAACCTTTACTTCGATACCTTCTGGGTCAACCATCTCAACTGGATGTGAATAACCAAGAGCAAGAACTAATTTATTGCCCTGCTTCTGAGCTCTATAACCTACACCGTTTACTTCCAGATCCTTAACATAACCCTCTGTAACACCAACGATCATGTTGTGGATAAGTGTTCTGGTAAGTCCGTGTAAAGACTTCATCTTCTTTAAATCATTAGGTCTTGAAACTGTAATTACATCAGCTTCTAACTTAATATCCATTTCTGCCGGGAGAACTCTCTCAAGTGTTCCCTTTGGTCCTTTAACAGTCACTTTATTATTTTCTGCGATATCTACAGTCACTCCTGCAGGTACAGCGATAGGCATTCTTCCGATACGTGACATTTCGCCTTCCTCCTTAAAATTTATAATATTTGTATTTGTGCTGCATGGAGTGTATCCATGCAGGCTTTAACCTCCGGTATTTTTCAGGAAATGATGCCGGAGGAATGTTTTATCAGCTTTCGCACTAACTTCGCACGGCGCTTTCAGCTTGTGCTCACTAAGTGCTCTAATGACATCCACTCGAACTAAACTCATCCATCGTCTTCGACTCGTATTCGTTAAGTCTCGGGATGGGCTTTCGCACTAACTTCGCACGGCGCTTTCAGCTTGTGCTCACTAAGTGCTCAATGCCTACCAAACAAATGCTAATACTTCACCACCAACATTCTGCTTTCTTGCTTCCTTGTCAGTAAGTACACCTTTGTTTGTTGAAATAATTGCAGTTCCGAGTCCACCAAGTACTCTTGGAAGCTCATCCTTACTTGCATATACACGAAGACCCGGCTTAGAGATTCTCTTAAGGCCTGTGATGATCTTCTCGTTCTTATCTACACCATACTTCAATGTAATTTTGATTGTCTCAAACTTACCATCTTCGATAATGTCTACTGCCTGAACATATCCTTCTGATAAAAGGATGTCAGCAATAGCCTTTTTCATCTTTGAAGCAGGGATCTCTACTGTATCATGCTTTGCTGTGTTAGCATTACGAATTCTTGTAAGCATATCTGCTATTGGATCGCTCATTGACATAATATTTCTTCCTCCTTCTATCTCTTACCAGCTTGATTTCTTAACGCCAGGGATCTGTCCCTTGTATGCTAATTCACGGAAGCAGATTCTACAGATTCCGTATTTCTTTAATACTGAGTGTGGACGTCCACAAATCTTGCAACGTGTATATTCTCTTGATGAGAACTTCTGTTTACGCTGCTGTTTAACTTTCATTGCTGTCTTAGCCATAACGAATCTTCCTCCTTTAATTATTTGCTGTAAGGCATACCAAATAATGTTAACAGTTCACGACCTTCTTCGTCTGTCTCTGCTGTTGTAACAAAGATGATATCCATACCTCTGACTTTATCAATCTTATCGTACTCGATTTCCGGGAAAATAAGCTGTTCCTTGATACCTAAAGCATAGTTACCTCTGCCATCGAAACCATTAGGATTAACACCTCTAAAGTCACGTACACGAGGAAGTGCAAGGTTTACAAGACGATCTAAGAACTCATACATCTTCTCGCCACGAAGTGTTACTTTACATCCGATAGGCATTCCTTCTCTTAACTTGAAGTTAGCAACGGACTTTCTCGCACGTGTAACAACTGCCTTCTGACCAGCGATTGTTTCAAGATCCTTGATAGCTGCGTCTAAAACTTTAGCATTTTCTCTTGCTTCACCAACGCCCATGTTAATAACGATCTTATCAAGCTTTGGGATCTGCATTACATTTTTATATCCAAATTTTTCAGTCATGGCGCTTTTGATTTCAGCGTCATACTTTTCTCTAAGTCTACTCAACTAAGACGACCTCCTTCCAATTAATCTATCTTCTCTGTTTTGCCATCTACTTTAGCAACACGGACTTTATCTTTACCTGTTCCTTCAAAACCAACTCTTACCGGCTTGCCTTTGTAAAGATACATTACATTGGAGATGTCCATTGGAGCTTCCATTTCGATAATTCCGCCTGCCTGGTTAGCCATGCTTGGCTTGCTGTGCTTAAATACTTTATTTACGCCTTCAACGACTACAGTACCGTTCTTCTTGTCAACACGAAGGACCTTGCCTTCTTTGCCTTTGTCCTTGCCGGCAATAACCTGTACCATATCATCTTTCTTAATCTTTAATGTTGCCATGGTCTACACCTCCTTATAATACTTCAGGTGCAAGTGAGACAATCTTCATGAACTTCTTGTCTCTTAACTCTCTTGCAACTGGTCCAAAGATACGTGTTCCTCTTGGATTTAAATCGTCTTTTATAATAACTGCTGCGTTCTCATCAAACTTGATGTATGAACCATCCTTACGACGAGCGCCCTTCTTTGATCTTACTACTACGGCCTTAACAACATCACCTTTTTTAACAACTCCGCCTGGTGTTGCGTCTTTAACAGAGGCAACGATGATATCGCCGATATTTGCATATCTTCTTACTGAGCCGCCTAAAACTCTGATGCAAAGGAGCTCTTTGGCACCAGTATTATCAGCAACTTTAAGTCTTGTTTCCTGCTGAACCATTTTATTTGCCTCCTTATTTAGCCTTCTCTATAATCTCAACAAGTCTCCATCTCTTATCCTTTGATAAAGGTCTTGTTTCCATAACTCTTACTCTATCGCCAATATTGCACTCATTCTTCTCATCATGAGCCTTTAACTTGTAAGTTCTCTTTACGATCTTTCCATAAAGAGGATGCTTAACATTATCTACGATAGAAACAACGATTGTCTTGTCCATCTTGTCACTTGTAACGATACCTACACGTGTTTTTCTCAGATTTCTTTCCACAATATATTCCTCCTTCTAAGATAATTAAGCATTAGCCTTCTGGGCTATAACTGTCTGTATTCTTGCAATATTCTTTCTTACATCTTTGATTCTGCTTGTGTTCTCTAACTGATTTGTAGCATTCTGGAATCTTAAGTTAAATAATTCCTTCTTTGCAGCTACTAATTCGTTCTGAAGCTCATCAACAGATTTAGCATTTAATTCGTTCATATAGTCCTTAGTTTTCACTGCCTGCTACCTCCTCTAAATCTTCTTTTGAAACGATCTTACACTTAAGTGGAAGCTTGTGCATAGCAAGTCTTAAAGCTTCTTTTGCTACTTCTTCAGGTACGTCTGCAATCTCAAACATAACTCTGCCCGGCTTAACAACTGCTACCCAGTACTCAAGTGCTCCCTTACCTGAACCCATACGAGTTTCAGCCGGCTTAGCTGTAACTGGCTTATCAGGGAAGATCTTGATAAATACTTTACCACTACGCTTCATATATCTTGTCATCGCAATACGGGCTGCTTCGATCTGGTTTGACTTGATCCATGCTGGCTCAAGTGCTACTAAACCATACTGACCGTTTGTAATCTTATTGCCTCTAAGTGCCTTACCAGCCATAGTTCCTCTGAACTGCTTACGACGCTTTACTCTCTTAGGCATTAACATTATTTATCCGCTCCTTCCTTATTTCCTTTTACAGGAAGTACTTCACCATGGTAAACCCATGTCTTAACACCAACTTTACCAAATGTTGTGTCTGCTTCAGCAAAACCATAATCAATGTCAGCACGAAGTGTCTGAAGAGGAATTGTTCCCTGGCTGTAGAACTCTGTTCTAGCCATATCAGCACCACCAAGACGTCCTGAACATGAAGCCTTGATACCAAGTGCTCCGGCTTTCATTGTTCTGCTCATGCATGACTTCATTGCTTTTCTGAATGAGATACGGTTCTCAAGCTGTGCTGCAATGTTCTCAGCTACTAACTGTGCGTCTGCATCCGGCTTCTTGATTTCTTTTACATCGATGAACAGCTTCTTATCTGTAAGCTTCTGTGCATCTGCTTTGATCTTTTCGATTCCAGCTCCGCCCTTACCGATGATAACACCAGGCTTAGCTGTATATAATGCAACCTTTACTCTGTCTGCAGCTCTCTCGATCTCAATTTTTGAGATGTTTGCATTGTAAAGTGTCTTCTTTAAATAAGTTCTGATTTTATGATCTTCTACAAGGTTGTTAGAAAATTCATCATTCTTTGTGTCAGCATACCATCTTGAATCCCAATCTTTGATAACGCCGACTCTTAAACCATGAGGATTAACTTTCTGTCCCATTATTTACCTCCTATCTCTCGTCAAGCACGATTGTGATGTGACTTGTTCTCTTCTCGATTCTATATGCTCTACCCTGGGCTCTTGGATGAACTCTCTTCATTGTAGGTCCCTTGTTAGCGTAGCACTCTGCTACATAAAGGTCCTCTGCCTTAAGTCCATTGTTGTTTTCAGCATTTGCGATTGCTGACTTTAACAGCTTCTCTATAACACTTGAACCATATCTTGGGTTGTATGCCAGAATACCAAGTGCAGTCTGAACATCCTTACCTCTGATGGCATCTAATACGAAACAAGCCTTTGTTACTGACACTCTTGCATATGATACCTTAGCTGATGGTCTGGTATCTTTATTCTCATTTCTGAGTCTCTTATCATGGGATCTATGTCCTTTAGCCATGATTTAGTCCTCCTTTCAAATATTCCAAATATTATTTTCTACCCTTCTTTTCGTCTTTACCATGGCCTCTGTAGGTTCTGGTAACTACGAACTCACCAAGCTTATGTCCAACCATGTCTTCTGTAACATATACAGGTACATGCTTTCTTCCATCATGAACTGCGATTGTATGACCTACGAATGATGGGAAAATTGTTGAACGTCTTGACCAGGTCTTAACAACTTCTTTGCTATTGCTTGCATTCATAGCATCTATCTTCTTGAGTAAATGCTCATCTGCGAATGGTCCTTTTTTTAATGAACGAGCCATTGTCATACCTCCTTATTAACTATTTAATGCTCTTGCCGTCTCTTCTTCTTACGATCATCTTATTAGACTGCTTGTTCTTCTTTCTTGTCTTTAATCCCATTGCTGGCTTACCCCATGGAGTTGAAGGGCCTGAACGACCGATTGGTGCTCTACCTTCACCACCACCATGTGGATGGTCATTAGGGTTCATAACAGAACCACGAACTGTTGGTCTAACGCCCATGTGACGTTTACGTCCGGCTTTACCAATGTTAACAAGGCCATGCTCAATGTTTCCTACCTGACCGATTGTTGCACGGCAGATGATTGGAACCATTCTCATTTCGCCTGAAGGAAGTCTTAATGTTGCATACTTTCCTTCCTTAGCCATAAGCTGTGCTGAGTTACCTGCTGAACGAACAAGCTGTCCGCCCTTACCTGGGTATAACTCGATGTTGTGTACCAATGTACCAACTGGAATATTCTGAAGTGGGAGGCAGTTACCAACTTTGATCTCTGCTTCAGCACCACTCATAAGAACATCTCCTACTGCTAACTTATAAGGAGCAAGGATGTATCTCTTCTCGCCATCAGCGTAGAACAGAAGTGCAATGTTTGCTGATCTGTTTGGATCATATTCAATTGCATTAACTGTTGCTGGAATTCCATCCTTATCGTTTCTCTTGAAATCTATAATTCTGTATTTACGTTTCTCACCACCGCCGTGATGTCTAACTGTGATCTTTCCCTGATTATTACGACCAGCTGTCTTGCTCATTGATACAACGAGTGATTTCTCAGGTGTTGATTTTGTGATCTCTGAAAAATCAAGACCGGTCATATTTCTTCTGGAAGGTGTATATGGGTTATATGTCTTAATTCCCATTTTTGTTCTCCTTTCGGTTCAATTTATTGTCACGCTTTTTTGCGTATAAATCTGTTTCGTTATTTTACAGTCCTTCGAAAATTTCGATCTCTTTGCTTGCTTCTGTAAGTTTAACGATTGCTTTCTTGTACTTGTCTGTTCTTCCAAGTGTTACGCCACGTCTTTTAACCTTACCGTCATTGTTCATGGTGTTAACCTTAGCAACTTCTGTTCCTTCGAACATCTTCTCTACAGCTTCTTTGATCTGAGCCTTTGTTGCTTCCGGGTGTACAAGAAATGTGTACTTCTTCTCTGCCATTGCATTCATACTTTTCTCTGTGATTACAGGCTTAAGTATAACGTCATAATATTTGATGTCTGCCATTATGCGTACACCTCCTCAATTGCTGCTACAGCATCCTTTGTAAGAACAAGCTTATCATACTTAAGAATGTCATATACACTCAGTGAGTTTGTAGCTGTTGTCTTAACTGTTGGAATGTTGTTTGCTGAAAGAACAACTTTGTCGTTCTTATCCTTTGTTACTACTAATGACTTAGGAGCTTTAAGATTTGCAAGGATCTTTGCGAATACGCTTGTCTTAACCTCTTCTAATTCAATCTTGTCAACTACAACAAGTTTATCTTCTGCAAGCTTTGCTGAAAGTGCTGACTTCATAGCAAGCTGCTTTTCTTTCTTATTCATCTTAACTGAATAATCTCTTGGCTTTGGTGCGAATACAACTCCGCCGCCTGTCCACTGTGGAGATCTTGTTGAACCCTGTCTTGCATGACCTGTTCCTTTCTGTCTCCATGGCTTTCTTCCACCACCTGATACTTCAGAACGAGTCTTTGCGCTCTGTGTACCCTGACGGCTATTTGCCTGCTGGCCAACTACAGCCAGATGCATTAAATGTTCATTTATCTCTACACCGAATACAGAATCATTGAGTTCTAATGTCTCAACTTCTTTTCCTTCGATGTCATAAACCTTAACTGATGCCATTTTCGTTCCTCCTTCCTAAAGACTACTTGCCAGTCTTTACTGTATCCTTAATCATTACTAATGATTTCTTTGGTCCCGGAACTGCGCCCTTTACCAAAATAACATCATTTTCTACATCTATCTTAACTACCTCAAGGTTCTGGATTGTAACTCTTACGCTACCCATATGTCCAGGCATCTTCTTACCTTTGAATACTCTACCCGGTGTAGTAGCTGAACCGTTTGAACCTGCATGTCTGTGATACTTGGAACCATGTCCTGAAGGACCTGACTTTAAGCCGTGTCTCTTAAGACCACCTGCATATCCCTTACCTTTTGTCTTTGCTGTAACGTCGATCTTGTCTCCTTCAGCAAATACATCGGCTTTGATCTCTGCACCAAGTTCGTACTGAGCACAGTCATCAAGTCTGAACTCTCTGTAGAAAGTCTTAGGTGTTGTGTTTGCTTTCTTTGCATGTCCAACTTCTGCCTTACCAGCACCATGTGGGTTTCTGATTACTTTCTTTCCTGATACGTCTTTTGTTGTGATTCTTTCTTTCTTTTCGCCGAATCCTACCTGAATTGCATCATAACCGTCATTCTCAACTGTTTTTACCTGGGTTACAACACATGGACCAGCCTGTAAAACTGTTACCGGCACTAACACGCCGTTTTCGTCGAAAATCTGAGTCATTCCGACTTTTGTTGCTAAAATAGCTTTCTTCATTTTAAGTTTTCCTCCTAATTTAATTCACAGCGGATTGTTTTAACAATCATACTAAATTACATCCTTCGGATGCATTAGGTTACTGCTTATGCACTGCTTCGTGCTATGTTTGTTTTTGTGATTTGATTAGTTCACTTCTAATTTTTTTGTGGCTGATTATTTCATCTTTACGTCGATGTATACGCCAGCTGATAAATCGATCTTCTGTAATGCATCAATTGTCTTCTGTGTTGGTGCAATTACGTCGATTAATCTCTTATGAGTTCTCTGCTCGAACTGTTCTCTTGAATCTTTGTACTTATGAACAGCTCTGAGGATTGTGATCTTCTCAACCTTTGTAGGCATTGGAACCGGTCCGCTGACTTTAGCTCCTGTCTTTTTAACAGTATCGATGATCTGTCCAGCAGCCTGATCGATAAGTTTGTGGTCGTACGCCTTCAATGTGATTCTCATAATCTGATTTGCCATAAAAAAAGCCGCCTCCTTTTCGCACTTTTTAATAGTACAACAAGTGGTGACTGTACACTCTCCCGTGTGTATCCTGAATTAAATCAGAATCAACACGTCGTTTCTATCCTTTTGATAGACAGTTATTGGTACAGTGACTTGTCGTCAGTAATTCTTTATTGACATTCGCTCCACGAAAAACCTGTATCTATGCGATACAGCAACCTCCGTTTCAACGCTATCATGTCACAGCACGTTTGATTATATAACACGTTTTTGCGGAATGCAAGCATTTTTTCTATATTTTTCAAGAAATTTTTTATTATATTCCCCTGCATTTTTTATCCGTCATACTGTTATATTTTATCTGTTTCTTCTATATATAATGCACAATAGAACCGCTATCGCTTATTTCATTCTATAATACACAATGAAAAGCAATCTCTTATTTCAGCTTAAAGCTCTGCTTCAGCTTCACGCCCTTGTTATTATAAATTTCCAGCTTCGGGAAACTTAAAAGAAAAGCGATATCCGATGCGTAACCATAATTTCTGGTATCAAACCGTTCGAATTCTTCTGATAATGCATCAAACAGCTCCTGCATATCATCTATCTTGTTATTCCGTTCTGACAGATACGCCGTTATAAAGTGTTCTACATTTTCCCGATCATCGATCATCTCCAGATAATACCGTTCTCCATCTTTATAGAACTGAATATCTTTTCCGTTTTTCAGAATCAGTTCTTCCATGCTGGTATAACCATAATTTCTGGTATCAAATTCCGTATGCAGCTTCGTGAGCTTGTGTATCAGCCCTGACAACTCTGTACATATACCCGAAGCTCTTTCTTCTATTATAATGCGATAGACATCGGATATAATTTCCGATAACGGCGTCAGACACCGCTCCGGTTCATACCCCTGCAAAATATCTATATAACAGAAGCGATTACATCTGCGGATAAATGCTTCGCTGTGTGCGTCACTGCCCAATACCCGAATATCCTTGCCCTGCTCCTGTGCCTTTACAACTGCCGCCAGGATCGTATCATCATTGGTCACGATATCGATTCCTTCGATCTGTCTATCAAACGCACAAGCGACCAATTCTGTTATAAAAGTGCAGCTGGCACGATTTCCTCGTTCTTCTGCTCCCACCATGCGAAATCCCTGCTTCTGCAGTTCTTCTTTCGAAGTCTTTGAAACATAGCCGCATGCCAGACGATCGATCAGATCATCCTGCATCATGATCTCTCTGCATACAAGCGGTGCATAAACGGTATCCACTGTATTACAATCATACATCAAAATTCGTTTCATGAATGGCTCCTTTCTTCCGTCATCACAAGCTGCATCAGGGTCTGGCGAATGCCAAAGGTCCGGCACAACCGGTCCGCTTCTTCTTTTGCCCGTTCCCGTTTTTCCTCTGATACTGGTTTCTTCACTGCCCGGATCAAAATATTTTTAGGTGAGTGTTCAATATCAATAAATTCCAACAAATCCGTCTTATATCCGCAATATTCCAGCACACATCCACGGATCGCATCAGTCATCAATGCCGCTGTCCGTTCCTTGATGATTCCGTACTTGGTCAGTGCCGACAACTCCTCCGACCGGATCTGTTTATTTAACTCATGCTGGCAACACGGAACAGATAAGATGTATGTCGTGTTCCAGCAGATCGCATTGTAGAGCGCATAGTCAGTTGCCGTATCACAGGCATGCAAGGTCACTACCATATCAACCTTACGGTCTGTCCGGTATCCATTGATATCACCGATCTCAAACTTCAGATCCGTATATCCGCATTTTTCTGCCAGCTTATTACAATTCTTTATTACCTGTTCTTTCAGATCAAGCCCGGTAATATGCGCCGTCATATGACGGATCTCTACTATATAATAGTATAAGAAGAAAGTCAGATAGGATTTGCCGCATCCAAAATCAATAATATTGATCTCATCACCTTTATAAGACTTCAGTACATCATCTACCATCTCGATAAAGCGGTTGATCTGGCGGAACTTATCATACATGGAAGAAACCACTTTTCCTTCTTTGGTAAATATTCCAAGCTCCCGGAATGCAGGAATATCCATCCCCTCATCCAGAATATATTTCTTCTTGCGATTATTACCGCCAACCGATATCGTCTTATTCTCCGCCTGTCTGCGGCTGACTGCCAGATTTCCTTTTTTGCCTGCTTTTACATCATAATCTGTCGTCAAAGAAAATGCATTCATCTGCTTAAACTCTGCCGGAAAATGCATCGCAATATGCTCTGCCAGCCTTCCTTCTTCGATATTCTCGTGAAAGACCTGCGTCTGTGTATATTTCTCAAGCTGATATGCATTTCTGCCCTTTAATACCTTCCGGGCAAATACGATCTTCTTGTATTCTCCCTTTCCATTGCTCAGTACGACCTTATGTGGATGTGTCTCCGCGATCTCTTTTATAATATCCATATGCTTCTCCATGTTTTCTGTCTTGTATCTACTTATCATTTTATGAAACACAGCTCATGCAATGTTCTTCACAAAATCAACATTCTCGCAAGCAAATAATTTGGTATTCATCATATCAAAAATTATCTATTGCAATTATATATTTTTGTTTTGCTCTACTGCTGTGATTTTATCACCCCGGCAGATATCGGTCAATTTGTTTTCCTTATATCCTAATTTCATTTTCTTTCCATGCAGATTTCATCGTTGACTTGAAAATGACCGCACCTTATAATATAGTAGTTTTATATAAACATTTCAAACGAAACGAGGATATCGATTATGTGGACAGCAGATCACTGGCAGGATTATGAAGTAATAGATTGTTCAGATGGAGAAAAACTGGAACGATGGGGCAAATATATTCTCCTTCGTCCGGACCCACAGGTTCTGTGGTCAACTCCCAAAACAGATAAACGCTGGAAGCAGTTAAATGGTCACTACCACCGCAGCAATAAGGGCGGCGGCGAATGGGAGTTCTTTAACCTTCCGCAGCAATGGTCGATTCATTATAAAGATCTGACCTTTAACCTGAAACCTTTCAGTTTCAAACACACCGGCCTGTTTCCGGAACAGGCAGCCAACTGGGACTGGTTCTCTGATCTGATCCGTTCATCCAAAAAGAAAGAGATCAAGGTATTAAACCTCTTCGCTTACACCGGCGGTGCAACCTGTGCGGCAGCAAAAGCAGGTGCTGCGGTTACTCATGTTGACGCTTCTAAGGGCATGGTTACATGGGCAAAGGAAAATGCAGTCTCATCCGGACTTGGCGATGCTCCGATCCGCTGGATCGTTGATGACTGCGTAAAATTTGTAGAACGTGAGATCCGCCGTGGCAATCACTATGATGCGATCATCATGGATCCGCCATCTTACGGCAGAGGCCCAAAGGGCGAGATCTGGAAGATTGAAGAAAAGATACATCCGTTTATCAAGCTGTGTAGCGAGCTGCTCTGCGATGATCCGCTTTTCTTCCTGGTCAATTCCTATACGACCGGGCTTGCACCAGCCGTTCTTACCTATATGATATCAACCGAGGTACAGTCTAAATTCGGCGGCCATGTTATCTCCGACGAAGTAGGACTTCCGGTTACAGGCTCCGGTCTGGTACTGCCATGCGGTGCTGCCGGAAGATGGAGTAAATAAACAAATACGGGACAGGCATTAACATTTGTTACGCAAAACGTTTTCACTCTATTCTCACGTAATGGTACTAAACTCCTCACCATACGGTGACTCGTTAAGGACCAACGTTCGAATAGGTTTGCTTCACAAAGTTAATGCCTGCCCCGTATTTATTTTCTATAATCCTACCAGTTTCTCTCGTCCATATCCAGATATGTCTTATGCGTTCCGACATATTTATAGGCCGGACGGATGATCTTACCGGCATTTACCAGCTCTTCTATTCTATGTGCACTCCAGCCTGCAATTCTTGCGATTGCGAAGATCGGAGTGAACAGTTCGATCGGTATATCAAGCATACGATATACAAATCCACTGTAGAAATCGACATTTGCCGAGATAACGGAGTTTCGTTTCTTAGCAAGAAGTTCCATGGCGATACGTTCAATATCTGTGTACAGCTTGAATTCCTCCTGCATACCTTTTTCTTCTGCAAGTCTTCCAGCATAACGTTTCAGGATCTTGGCTCTTGGATCGGACACCGTATAAACAGCATGTCCCATACCATAGATCAGACCGCTATGATCAAAGCCCTTCTTATCAAGCAGTCCCTGAAGATATTCACGGATCGCCGCTTCATCGCTCCAGTCTTTTACATGAGCCTTCAAGTCATCCATCATCTGCTGAACCTTCAGGTTCGCACCACCATGCTTCGGTCCTTTTAAAGAACCAAGAGAACCGGCAACGGTTGAATAGGTATCAGTTCCGGTTGATGATATAACATGTGTTGTAAATGTGGAGTTGTTACCACCACCATGCTCTGAATGAAGCACCAGACAGATATCCAGTACCTGCGCTTCAAGCTCAGTATACTTCTTATCCGCACGGATCAGGCGAAGGAAATTCTCTGCTGTCGAAAGGCCCGGCTTCGGATTGTGAATGATAAGACTCTTATCCTGATAATAATGCTTATAGCCCTGATAGCCATATGCAGCGATCAGCGGAAACTGTGCAATCAGTTCCATACTTTGACGAAGGACATTTCGAATGCTGATGTCATCCGGGCAGTCATCATATGAATATAAAGTAAGCACACAACGCTGTAAGACATTCATCATATTCTTACTTGGTGCTTTTAAAATCACATCACGAGCAAACTTTCTTGGGAGCTCCCGGAACGTCTCCATCAATTCCTTAAATTTATTAAACTGAGTTCTGGTCGGCAGTTCACCGAATAAAAGCAGATAGATTGTCTCCTCAAAGCCGAACTTGCTTCCGTGGAATCCACGTTCCAGATCTTCGATATTATATCCCTGAATATAGAGTCTTCCATCTGCCGGCACCAGCTCACCATCCTGAACTGCAAAACCGGATACATCTGAAATCTCTGTCAGACCTGTTAAGACACCTTTTCCATTTGAATCACGAAGGCCTCTCTTAACATCATATGTAACATAGAGGTTCTGATCGATCGTACCTGAATCATTGCAATAACCAACCAGTTCATCTAAAATTTTCTCGTACTCTGCACTTCCCTTTTCCAAACCTCTATCTCCTTTCGAATATAGTATTTAAGCCAAGCTTAAGTTTATCAAACTTTCGCCTGGCTTGCAAGACTATTTCGCTGCCTGTAAGGCAGTCTCATCTATTTCTATAATATATTTTTCAAATGCATTTATGATCGTGGTATCCAGGTATCTGGATTCCCGTACAAAATCCCTGCCATAATTACTATGCACATGACCATGTACCAGATACTGCGGATGATAGTCTTCGATCATTGTCCGGAAGCACTTGAAACCGGTATGACAAAGATCCTCGGAATCATTGATCCGATACGCAGGGGCATGCGTGATCATAATATCAAATCCACGATGTTTTCTTATCTGCCGACCCAGCTTACGAATGCGCTTCTCCATTGCTTTCTCGGTATACTGATGCGGTGCACCATTGTACTGATACTCCATACAGCCTCCAAGGCCCAGAATCCGTATTCCTTTATATACATAGATTCGATCGTCGATGCAGATACAACCATCCGGTGGTGTGTCTGCATAACAGGTATCGTGGTTCCCATATACATACAGAACCGGAGCATGTGTAAATGTCGCAAGGAACGACAGATACTGCGGTGCCAGGTCGCCGCAGGAAATGATCAGGTCAATTCCTTCTAATTTTTTCTTATCAAAATAATCCCATAGGTATTTTGATTCTGCATCCGCAAGAACAAGAATCTTCATATCCGTATCTCCGTGTTTTCTTTTCTTTTCTACGAAACTGTACCCCGCCTGTTTCCATAAAGAAAACCCGCTCATCTACATTCGTACTCTGGATCACAAGACCCGCATAGCCTTATTATACTATGTCTGTAGTTTTTTTCAATTCCAGATTTTCCGGCGTATTAACTCCCTGGAAAGCAACGACATCTCTGGCATCTTCTACCAGCTCATCCAGAGTCGGGATCGAACCAACAACAATATCTGCCAACCAATCCATCTTCATGATCTCCTCAGGGCTCATTTCACCATCTTCATCATCACGAACCACTCCATTCTGTGAATAGAGCTTGCCGTAGAATGGACTTACCGTACCATCCTTGATCAAGCGCTTCATCAGATTTACCAGTCTCGCCGTTCCAACCGGAAGATGGTTCGAACAGATCACATCGATCACTCCGGCAGACATGCCCCACCAGTAATTCAGAACCTTTACTTTCTCGTTCTTTTCTTCCAGCTTCCAGTTACCGTCCAGAATCAACTGAACGATCTTCTCATAGAATACGCGCCAGTTGTAAAATGGCATCGCAAGATTCGATATCTCGTTCCCATCGCAGGAATACAGACCGAATTCACGGGAGGCCGTAAGCGGTGTGATCATATCCTTATCGGATACATAGGAGACGCCCAGTTCCTTAAACCGTTTCTTCGGATCGGAGCCTTTGACCTTTGACCACTCCAGATAGATTTTCGCTCTTGGATTCACAAACTTTGCTCCCATCGCAAATGCGTTGATGTTCGCCGTTGTTCCATAGATCGGATAATCAGCTACATAGCCGATCCTGCCATCCTCACAGAGTGAACCTGCGATAATACCGGTTATAAACTTCGCCTCATACATTCTCGCATAATACGTTCTGACATGGCTGGTCGATACATTTAACGAGCAGTTTAATATCTTCAATTCCGGATATTTGATCGCAGCCTTTAATGACTCCGGAAGCATCTCCGGGCCGGTTGTAAATACAACATCGAATTTGTCCTGTGCGATCTGCTCCAGGCATTCTGCAAGCTTCGTATTATCATCCATATTCGAAAAAGTATGTGTCTCAACCCGATCCTTGAATTTACCTTCTACGCCCATTCTTCCAAGATCATGGCTGTAAATCCATACAGAATTCTCAGGCTCTTTATCATAAACAAATGCAATCTTAAGCTTCTTCGGTACCGGCGTGATACTGAACAGCTTCTTCTTTGACTCTACCGGTTCCAGCTTCGGAACGATCGTCATGTTCTTCTTCTGTGCACTTAATACGATCTCGTCCCAGACCTTTTCCAGATTTTCCTTTACCTCATCATAAGACATATCCTGTAATGCCTTGTATCCATATACATTTAAAAATACAAGCATAGCATCATCTACCGTGATCGGAAGACTGTCACTGCCGTTTTTCTGCCTGTATGCTGTATCAAATGCCAGATGTGCCGAATTCAGGTTCATACGATCATCATCCGTAAATTCACCATCCGGTGCCAATCCTATATATTCTCTTAATTTGTCATATCCGCCAAGCTGTGTGAACCATATATAGTTGATTCCTGTCTGCTTATGGAAATCTACAAATTCATAATAAATCTTGTTTTCCGGCTCATCTGTCCGCTTCGGCAGCTTTCTGATTACCATCGCAGGGACAGAATCCGCACCGAAATATTTCAGTACGCTGACACGCTTATTTCCCTCTATGACATAGAATTTATTCATATATTCATATACTTTGATCGGATCATGGATTCCTTCTTCTATATGAGAGTCACAGAGAGATGACCATTTATTTCCGAATTCAGAATTCGCATCTAATATAGGCATGAAGTTACTTGCAAATGCTGTAGTACGGCCTTTTGTCGCTGTACCTACAACCCGATCGAGAGAAATATGCTGTAAACCAAGATTTACTTCGCCTGCAATATCGGAATTCGTGATCAGTTCATCCAGTACCGGCAGATATGGATATTCATTTTTGGAAAGTGCAGCCTGATATCTCTTTTCACCAAGCTTCTGCGCTTTTACATAATCATTTAATGACATGTTAAAAACCTCCTATCTGTGTCTAAATCAACCTGTTTAACTCATTGTCCCATCATTTTTCCGTTCACTATATATATACAACAAAAACCGAAAATTACCAGTGGTAAATCGTATTTTCATCTTTTTCACGCCTTAAAATTTCTTATGTCGGTAAAGTTTTGTATATTTTTAATAAAATGAATTGTGCATTTCTTACATTTTTACCTTGAAATTTAAAATAGCGTGTGTTAATATAATATCAGAATAGTAAATAACATACAATCTTGAATTTTAAATCGGTGTGTGTGAATACTTATAAATCAAAGGAGCCTGTTTCCTAACTTCTTACAGGCTCCTTTTCCTTGTCTTTTTATCTGCTCTGAAAGGTAATCGTTATCTCTGTTCCCACATTCGGTTCACTTGTTATATCAAGCTTCGCATCATGCTGCGCTACGATGTGTTTTACGATCGCAAGTCCAAGACCGGTTCCTCCGGTTGACTTCGACCGACTCTTATCGACCCGGTAGAATCTCTGGAACACCAGCCCCAGATGCTCCTCAGGTATTCCGATACCGGTATCCTTCACCTTCATGACAACTGAATGATCTTTCTCATAAGAATACACAGTTACTTCTACAGTTCCATCCGGTTTATTATATCGGATCGCATTATCGGTCAGATTATATACCAGTTCTTCCATCATCATCTTATTACCCATAATATAGCTTGGCTGACCGGAGAACTTCAATGTAACATTATGTTTTTCTGCCGATAGCATCAGCATATCCACATTCGATCTTGCAACCGCACACAGATCGATCCGTTCCATAGATGGTGCATTCTCTGTTACATCAAGTTCTGACAGACGAATGATGTCATTGATGAGGGTAAGCAACCGATTTGAATTACGATGGATCTCTGTAGCAAATCGTCTGACATCACCATCTGCCGCCATTCCGTTTTCAATCAGCTCAGAATAACCGGAGATTGCTGTCAGAGGTGTCTTTAACTCATGAGATACATTTGCCGTAAATTCCTGTCGCATCTGTGCATTCTCCATAATATCATTATGCTGTTCCCGGATTGTATCGATCAATGGACGAATCTCCTTATAGGCGTTAATATCGTCAACATGATCCAGATCCTTTGCCATCTGTCCGATCGGACGGACGATACTCTTTGTCAGATATCGCGATATCAGAACCACGATAGTCACAAGTACCAGCATAATAACCGTCATACTTGGAAGTCCCTTCAAAAAAACACTGACAATGCTGCTTGTCTCCTTTGATACACGAAGTACACAACCATTTGAAAGCCGGATCGCATAGTAGAATGTACTCATATTGAGCGTCTGGGAAAGACGGGTATCCTCGCCTTCTCCTTTCTCAAATGCCTCCTCAATCTCCGGTCTGTCGTTGTGTTTTCCCATGGTCTCCGGATCTGCCATGTTATCATACTTGACCGTTCCATCCGGTGCAACTAATGTAATACGCAATTCTGTATTCTTAATCCTTACATTGCGGAGCTCACTGATATCATCAAATAATCCTGCACTCTTCAAGGTCTGTGTGTAATTTTCCAGATCGCGCATGATCTCCTTTTTAAACAGATCATAATAAACCGTTGTCGAAAGTATCATCGTACACAATATCGCAATCAGCGTCAATGCTATAAAGCGACTGTTGATCTTACTGGATAATCGTTTGTCTTTCCTGACCTTCTTATCCTTTTTATCTTTCTGTTCTTCCATAAAAACCTGTTCTTTCTGTTATAAGATTCTTCTTTTATAAAATTTTCCTGCTTCTTCTTATTCCATCTTATATCCGACATTACGAACTGTCTTGATCATATTCCCTGCATCTCCCAGTTTCTGGCGCAGAGTCTTGATGTGCATATCAAGAGTCCTGGATTCACCTTCGTAATCCGTTCCCCACACATCCATCATGATCACTTCTCTCCGAAGTACAATTCCGGCGTTGATCATTAACAGCTTTAACAATTCAAATTCCTTAAAGGTCAACTCACACGGAATATCATTCACATGCACGATACGCTTCTCGGAATCAAGGGTTACGTTCTTCAGTCTAAGAATCTGATCCTCCTGAATACTCTTGCTTCTGCGAAGCAATGCTTTAACTCTGGATATAAGCTCCATTACGCCGAATGGCTTTGTCAGATAATCATCTGCTCCGATATCCAATCCCTTTACCTTATCAAGTTCTGTTGTCTTTGCCGTCACAAGAATGATCGGCACACGCACAGTCTCCGGACGTTCTCTTAATTTTCTGACAATCTCCAGTCCATCCTGATCCGATAACATGATATCCAGTAGAATCAGATCCGGAATCTTCTCTGTCATCCTGGAAAAGAAGCTCTTTGCATTTGCAAATCCTTCTGTTACATATCCCGTGTTCTTTAAGGCAAACATTTCTATTTCCTGAATGTTCATATCATCTTCTACAATATAAATCAATGCCTGCATCTGCCATTCCTCCTGTCTCTGTTCTTTCTTATCTATAATAATATATTTCTAATATATGGTCAAAGTAATTTACACTTTATGATATCGTATGCTTTACTATAAACTGTACTTTTCCTTATACATGCTGTACATCGCCTGAAACTCTACATTTGATTCCTGTTTGACCCGGTTCAGATACTCATGCATATCAAAGCTGTCTGTCTTAACCTGAAGCAGTGATGCAGCCACATTTGAACAGTGATCTGCCACACGTTCATAATTATTCAGAAGATTTTCAAGAGCGATACCAAGCTCGATCGTACATTTTCCCTTCTGCAGACGTTTGATATGCTGCTTTTTAATCGTAGCATTCAGCCCATTAATTACTTCCTCCAATGGTTCAATCCTCTTTGCTATTTTCATATCATCTTCATTCAGTGCTTTACAGGTCATGCTCATGATCTCATAAACTGCATTTGAATACAGATTTAATTCTGCCATTGCTTTATCTGAGAATACCATTTCTTCCTTGTGCATCTTAGCATAAATTTCTGCGATCGCTAATGCATGGTCGGAGATACGCTCCAGATCTCCGATACAATGAAGCCCATTGGATACACGTTTGCTGTCTTCCTCTGCCAGTTCTTTTCCGCTGACCTTCGCCAGATACGTTCCAAGTTCATCTTCGTATTTGTCTACGATATCTTCCAAAGCCTCAACACGTTGCCATTTCTCATCCGAATAATTCTTCATCAACTCTAATGAATCGTATAACGCTTCAGCTGAATACCCTGCCATCTGATTCATAACATCCATGCTCTGTGTAACGGCAAACGCCGGCTGCTCCAGGAATCTGGCATCCAGATGCTTTAACGATACAAGCTCCGCAATCTCCTCAACAGGTTCTTCCTTCTCACGGATCGTAAGAGTTGCCAGCTTCTCAAGACCCTTTCCAAACGGAAGTAATACAATTGTTGTCAGAATATTAAATATACTGTGGATCACTGCAATGCCAGCCGGGGTTGCCATATCCTGTAATACACCGAAATTTACAAATGCATTGATCGAATAGAATACGATCATAAAGAGAATGGTTCCGATCAGATTAAAGTAAAGATGTACAAAAGCTGCACGTTTCGCATTTTTCTTTGCTCCGATACTGGATAATAATGCCGTTACACAAGTACCAATATTCTGTCCCATTATAATAGGAAGTGCCGTTCCATATGTAACTGCTCCTGTCATGCAAAGTGCCTGTAAGATACCAACCGATGCCGATGAGCTCTGGATGATTGCTGTAAATAATGTTCCTACGATCATTCCGAGTACAGGATTTGAGAACATTAAAAGCACATTTGCAAATTCAGGAACATCTGCAAGAGGAGCAACCGCACCACTCATTGCATCCATTCCGTACATAAGGATCGTAAATCCCAAAAAGATCATGCCAATATCATGTTTTTTCTCATTCTTGGAAAACATCAGAAATGCAATACCGATAACCGCTAGGATCGGAGAAAATGAGGATGGCTTTAACATCTGGATCCAGATACTGTCTCCCTGAATTCCTGACAAACTTAAGATCCAGGAAGTAACTGTCGTACCGATATTGGCACCCATGATAATGCCGACCGCCTGACGCAGTTTCATAATCCCGGAATTTACAAAGCCAACAACCATAACGGTTGTAGCCGATGATGACTGAATAACCGCTGTTACAGCCGCTCCAAGCAGCACCCCTTTGATCGGCGTTGAAGTCAGCTTTTCAAGGATACGTTCCATCTTACCGCCCGCCGCACGGGTCAGACCGTCTCCCATTACGTTCATACCAAATAAAAACAATGCAAGTCCGCCAAACAATGCAAGTACATCAAAAATACTCATAAAAAAATTCCTTCCTTTTTACATAAATTAGACATTTGTACCTTCGCACATCATCGTATAACAGGTATGTAAAAAGGAAAGGATTCCTACGTAAAGTCTGTGTAAAATTTTAAAATTTATTTTACATTTCACGCTGAATGCGTTTAATATTCTTCCTGGCTCTGTTCAAGATACGTTCTGTCAGGACCATCGTTTTGTAAAATACATACGGTACCGCCAATCAGTCCTACCAGACAAATACCATATCCTGCCGATACCAAAATGCTCTCTGCCATACTCCATGATGACATAAGCCCGATTCCTTTCAACGTGACAGCTACAACCACAGCGATCACGCCCCAGACGATACTGTTCAATAACAAAAACATTTTTATCAGGTGCTGTTTACTTTTTCCTTTACCGGCATCTGCTGTCATATTCCATATACATCTCATGACAATCACCTCCTGATCCTGTATCTCATAAGACTCTTAATTTCCGGATATGTGTTCTCCTGTTATATAATATATGACCCATTCTGAAATATTCGTTGCATGATCGCCAATCCGCTCCAGATATTTTGCAACCATCAAAAGATCGGTTTCCTGTTCCCCTGCATCTGCATTCCTGTGGATCAGATTGATCAATTCACTCTTCACTTTTATAAACAGATCATCTACCACATCATCCTGGGCAATAACTTTTCTTGCTTTTGTAAGATCAAGATTCACATATGCTTCTATACTGTCAACCAACATGACCATGCTTTCTTTTGCCATTGCCTTAATATGTTCCAATTCTTTTACATAAGGTTTGCCTGCCATCTGGATCGTCAGTTCGGAAATATCTGCTGCATGATCACCGATACGTTCCATATCCGTTACCATTTTCAGCGCAGATGAAACCTGACGAAGATCTGTTGCAACCGGCTGTTCCATTAAAAGAAGTTTAAAGCACAGACTCTCAATATCCTTTTCCTGCTGATCGATCTGATTATCCCTGCGGATAACCTCCTGTGCCAGATCAACATCCTGATTTACAAGTGCTTTGATCGCCTTTTCGATCACACCCTCGATCATGGATCCCATCTCAACCATTTCATCATTGAGTTTTTTCAACTGTCTGTCATAATTTGTCCTCATTATCTTTACTCCTTTTAACCAAATCTTCCTGTGATATAATCCTCAGTTCTCTTATCCTGTGGTTTCGAGAACATCTTCTCGGTATCATCAAATTCGATCACCTGACCCAGTAAGAAGAATGCTGTCTTGTCTGCAATACGAGTTGCCTGCTGCATATTATGTGTAACCATGATAATCGTATAATCATGCTTCAGCTCCATAGCGAGATCTTCGATCTTTGACGTAGAAATCGGATCAAGCGCTGATGTCGGTTCATCCATCAGTAAGACCTCCGGTTCAACCGCAAGTGCTCTGGCGATACAAAGTCTCTGCTGCTGTCCGCCGGAAAGACCCAGTGCCGATTTCTTCAGTCTGTCTTTTAATTCATCCCATATTGCCGCCTGTTTGAGAGATCGTTCTACGATCTCATCCAGTTTTTCTTTACTATGAATACCATGTGTCCTTGGACCATATGCTATATTGTCATATACACTCATTGGGAAAGGATTCGGATTCTGGAACACCATTCCAACCCGTTTTCTTAACAGATTTACATCCATTCCGTCAAATATATCTTCACCATCTAACTTCACATCACCCGTGATGTTACAACCTTCCACCAGATCATTCATACGGTTTAAACATTTTAAGAATGTTGATTTACCGCATCCGGAAGGTCCGATAAATGCTGTAATCTGTTTTTCCGGTATTTCCATATTTACATCTTTCAACGCATGGAATTTACCATAGTGAAGATTCAGATTTTTTACATCAAATTTTATATTGCTCATCTATTTATCTCCGTTTATATCTATCTGTTATCTGTCTTTTTCTGTTTTCGCCGACATTTTCTTTGCAATTGCATCGGATGCGAAATTAATCAATACTACGAATACAAGAAGAACAACGGCTGTTGCATATGCCTGATCCGTATGAAGTCCCTCTTTGGAAAGAAGATACATATGTACGGACAAGGTTCGTGTGGAAGAAAATAAATTCTTCGCTATTCTCGGCACACTGCCTGCCGTATAGATCAACGCTGCTGTCTCTCCGACAATTCGCCCGGTTGCAAGGATAACACCGGATAAAATACCCGGAACAGCACTCGGTAAAACAACCTTAAATACTGTACGAAGTTTTCCTGCACCAAGTCCAAAGCTTCCTTCTCTGTATGACTTTGGAACAGCCAGCAAGGCTTCTTCTGTTGTTCTCATGATAACCGGAAGCACCATGATCGCCAGTGTAAACGCACCGGACAACAGGGACAATCCCCATCCAAGCTTTGTCATAAATAAGATCATTCCGAACAAACCATATACAATAGATGGAATACCTGTCAGTGTCTCTGCAGTGATACGTACAATTCCAACCAGCTTATTTCCTGATTTTGCATACTCCACCAGATAAATAGCTGCAAAGATACCGATCGGTCCTGCAATCAGCAGTGACAGTAATGTCATAAACAACGTATTAACCAATGCCGGAAGCATCGAGCAATTATCCGATGTATATTCCAGCTTGAACAGATCCAGTGTCAGATTCGGAATTCCTTTTGCAAGAATATAGATCAAAATAAAAGCAATACACACCAACGTCAAAGCTGCTGCCAGATAAACAAGTATCCGAAGGATCAGTGAGCCGGGACGTCTTTTATATTCTGCAAGTAAATTTCTTTTTCCCATTTAGTTCACCGTCTTTCTTTTTAAAATTGAAAACAGCAGGTTAATGATCAGAATGAATACAAACAATACAACACCTGTTGCGATCAGAGCCTCTCTGTGAAGATCCTGGGCATAACCCATTTCCATTACGATATTTGCAGTCATGGTTCTAACACCCTTCATCAATCCTTTCGGCATATGGACCTGATTTCCCGCCACCATGATAACAGCCATTGTCTCACCGATCGCACGACCAACGCCCAAGATGATCGCTGCCATGATACCGGATCTTGCAGCCGGTACTACGGTAAGAAATACACTTCTTTCATGTGTCGCTCCAAGTGCTAATGCACCCTGATAATATTTATCCGGGACAGCACTGATCGAAGTTTCAGATACACTGATGATCGTCGGAAGTATCATGATGCCAAGCAGTACAGATGCGGTAAGCATTGTATTTCCGTTCACTCCGAAAATCTGTCTGACTGCCGGAACAAGTACACACATTCCAAAAAATCCGTATACAACCGATGGGATTCCTGCCATCAGATTGATAAATGGTTTAATGACCTTATATGCTTTAGGTGGGCAGAACTTTGATAAAAATATCGCTGTCAGAAGTCCGATCGGAACGCCGATCACGATTGCCCCGGCCGTAACATAGATACTGCCAAGAATAAACGGAAGGATTCCAAAATAATCATTGGTCGGTCTCCAGACTTTGCCAAAGAGGAAATCAGTCAGACCGATTTCCTTCATGGCAGGAATACCACTTGCAAATAAGAACACACAGATCAATAAAACCGCTGCTATCGATACAAATGCCGCTAACAGGAATACGATATGCATGAATATTTCTTTAAACTTTTGCATAGAGGACACTCCTTACTATTTGACATCTGCCCAGGTTGCTGCTTCTCCTGTAAAGATTGATTTTACCTGATCGGTAGTTAAATCAGTTGCAGGGTTATTCTTATTTACAATAACTGCGATACCATCCATTGCGATTACAGTAGCTGTAAGTCCTTCACCTGTCTCGCTATCCTTCAGTTCTCTGGATGCCATACCGATATCACATGTACCATCTGCCGCTGCTGTAATACCTGTTGTTGAATCAGATTCCTGAAGCTCGATATCCGCACCACTGTTCACTGCCTTATATGCCTCTGTTAATTTCTCCATAACAGGAGTTACAGATGATGATCCGGCAATTACGATTTTACCAGTTGCTCCTGAAGACTTAAATGCTCCTGAATTTGCAATCTCGATGCAACCATTGCTTGATACGATCTTCTGTCCATCTTCACTCATAATATAGTTGATAAAATCCTGTGCTACATCACTTACCTGACCCTTTGTTACAATGTTGAATGGTCTTGATAATGTGTATGTACCGTTGTTGATATTATCTGCTGTTGCTTCAACGCCGCCGATCTTAACTGCCTTTACTGTATCATTTAATGCTCCGAGTGAGATATAACCGATCGAATAATCGTCTCCTGCAACTGTGGTGAGAACTACTTCTGTACTGTTTGCTGTAATCGCGCTCGTAGTTGTCTTATCAACTTTATTTCCATCTGCGTCCTTTTCTTCTACACCGGTCAGTTCCACAAATGCGCCTCTTGTACCTGAGCCTTCCTCTCTGGATACAACTGAGATCTCCTGTGATGTATCAAAACTTCCACTCTTGGAATCTGAACCACCTTTACTTCCACATCCTGCAAGGCATCCTGCCACAAGTGCTGCACTTAATGTTACCGCTAAAATCTTATTTCCTTTTTTCATTTTAATTTTCCTCCAATTGACTCTCTGGACTCAGAATCGTTCATCTTTCTGATCCATTCAAAATTATGTAAATTGCGAAACCGGATCGCGCGCCCTTTTCCGGATCGCAGGATTATCATACGGCATCTATGTAAAATACATCACCATCCCAAAGTAAAGGAAAAGTAAAAACTTTGTGTAAACGGAAGAAATGTAAAATTATGAAGAAAAGCACTTTATGAGTTTCTATGGAAAATAAAAAATATTCATGTTACTATGAACAGCAGATACAATTTCGTTTTACGAAAGGATAAAGAAAAGAACGATATGAATATCATCGGACATGTATATACAGATTTTCAGGAAAAATTCGGAATTCCCAGACAGAGCGGTCTGGTGGATGAACTGACCGGAACGGTCGTTTTTCTGCCGGAATACAGGCAACCGGAAGCCTTCCGGGGGCTGGAGGATTTCTCCCACATCTGGATCCTGTGGGAATTCCATAAAGCCAAACGGGAGAACTGGAGTGCAACAGTAAAGCCGCCAAAACTTGGCGGCAATAAAAGAATGGGCGTATTCGCGACCAGATCGCCGTTCCGCCCAAATAATATAGGTCTGTCTTCTGTAAAATTGACAGGAATTGAATATACCGATGACTATGGTCCGATCCTGCATATCTCCGGTGTCGATCTTTTAAATGGTACTCCTGTATATGATATCAAACCTTATATTCCATATACGGACTGCCACCCGGATGCCACCGGCGGTTTTACCGAACACCTTCATACGGAAAAACTGGATGTCATCTTTCCGCCGGAGCTTCTGGCAATGATCCCGGAAGCCAAGCGTCCTGCCTTGATCGGCATTCTTGCAGAAGATCCGCGTCCCGGCTACCAGCACGATCCCGACCGCAGATATGGCGTCGCCTTCGCAGGCTTCGACGTGCGCTTCCACATCAACGGCAACGTCCTCACAGTGTGTGAGGTGGTGGCTGTACAGTGACATTTTCAGATGGGGCATACCTATTATTCCGCAAGACACTCTCGTTCTATCCTCATGTATCAGTACATAAGGTAGCAAAATACGCTACCTAAGTACTGACATTCGGACAGGCTTGCTTCATAATAGTATGCCCCATCTGAAAATTGATACTGGATAGCCACACACAGTTTCGTATAATCATAAATGCCTGTATATATATTTTATGCAGCAGACCTACCCGGAACGTCGGTCCTTAACGAATCACCGTAAGGTGAGGAGTTTAGTACCGCTACGTGATAACTGAGACCTTAGCAAGGCTTTGCCGAGGTTAGTTCGAAGTTACACAGAGTAGGATAGAACGAAAGTGTTCTGCGGAATAAAGATATATATACAGGCATTAGTGATTATGCGAAGCGTACGACTCTAGTGCTCGTGTTCAGGTACTACGGCGAAGAATATGAGGTCTTCGCTGCCTTCATTTGACAGGCTGTGGGTCGCTCCCTGCGGACAATAATGGCAGTCGCCCGGATACAGCTTCTCTTTGGTGTCCTCATACTCCATCGTTCCAACACCAGAAAGTACGTAAATGATTTCACTGTTTGTCTCATGCATATGTGTTCCGATTGATGAACCAGGCACAAGTCTGCCCTTCATGATCTTGTTATTCATATCCTGAAACATATGCACATGGAATGTTCCTTCTCCCCCTTTAAAATTCTCGATCGCTGATTCTGCGATTGTATCAAACGATATCTTCATATGATTCCTCCTTATATGGTTTCTTATATTAACATCCGCACACTCTTTATTCGATACTTTCAATCAATCTTCTGACTGCTTCTTCTATATGCTCCGGCATGATACCGGAATAATTAATGACCAGTGTATGATATCTGGCATTTTCGGTATTTCTATAATACTGGCTGAGAAATGAAATATGAATATCTCTCGCTTCGGCATTATTCCGCAACCGCTCATCACTGTAATTCGTATCAATCTCCAACAGGAAATGCAGCCCTGAATTCTCTTCGCGAATACGAATCTTGTCCGGATTCATATATTTTTTAATGCATGCAAGCACCAGATCCCGCTGTTCTCTGTAATAATTACGCATGCGGTTAATGTGTTTTTCCAGACAACCATCGGTGATAAATCTTGCAAGTGTATATTGCTCGATATTTGACACCGTACATGCATAAAAGCTGAGCATCTCATCATATCGCCGCATCAAACTCTCCGGAAGAACCATATAACTGATACGGATCGTAGAGGAAAGGCTCTTGGAAAATGTGTTGATATAGATGACCTTTTCGCCCACATCGATACTTTCAAGTGTAGGTACCGGCTTGCCAACCAGTCGAAATTCACTGTCATATTCATCTTCGATGATATAGCGGTTGTCCTTTCTGGATGCCCAAGATAACAATTCATATCTCCTGCTGACAGGTGTTACCAGTCCGGTCGGAAAATGATGCGCCGGTGAAATATGAAGTACATCTGCACCAGATTCTTCCAGAGCCTCCATATTGATCCCATTTTCATCCATTGCCACAAATTTACAGCATACATTCTGTGCCTGATAGATCCTCGATATCTTCTGATACCCCGGATCTTCGACCGCATAACATTTGTCATAGCCAAGCAGCTGAATGATAAGACCATAGAGATATTCTGTTCCGGCTCCTATGATAACCTGCTCCGGCTTCACATCCATACCACGGAACTGATACAGATAGCCTGCTACCGCGCTTCGCAGCTCATAGACACCCTTGGACGGTGATCTGGACATCAGCTCTTTGCTGTTTTCCGCCATCACTTCTTTTAAAAGCTTTGACCAGATGCTGAATGGAAACGCATCCTCTACCGTTGAGTTACTGGCAAAATCCGCAAAATATGTTTTCTTTTCTTTCGGCTTTTCAAATTGCTTCGCCGGTCGCTCCGGCAACGGCTTCATCAGATCTGCCGAAATGTCCGTAACATAATAACCGCTTTTCGGAATCGAATATATATATCCTTCGGCAACCAACTGACTGTATGCATTTTCCACGGTGATCGTGCTGACATTCAGATTTTTTGCAAGCAGACGCTTCGATGGCAAACGTTCCCCTGCTACAAGCTTCTTAGACAAAATATCTGTTTTGATCTGCTTGTACAGATATTCATATAACGTATCTGTTCCTCGATTTTCCAGTGCATATGTCAGCATAGCAAACCGCCCTTCACATTATTCCTGCCGGCATCACAACCCACCTTGCGATACCATAGTTATAAAATATTATATGTGGGAAGAAAGCATTATGCAAGTTTTTTACACTCTATAGATAGACAAAAACTCTATGGCATCCCGCCCTGTGCCTGTCCTTATAGAAATGCCATTGCGAGGATTTCGTTATGAACTGCACATGTTAGTAAATACGGGTGCTTGTTTGAGCCGAAGGCGAGTTAGCACAGGAGTATTTACGCATTCAACATGTGCAGTGAGTAGAAAACGCAGCACGGCATTTCTATAAGGACAGGCACAGGGCGGGATATCACATAGTTCTTATATATGAACAATAAAAAACGGTATTTATTATCGTACAGTCAACCTGCTCAATAATAAATACCGTTATCTTATTGTTTACTTTTATTGTCCTTATTTGATCATGTCTAAGAACATCTGATGAATGCGGGTATCATCGGAAAGCTCCGGATGGAATGCCAGTGCGATCTGGTTCTGATATTTTACCGCTACAATGTGACCATCTACCTCGGCTAATACCTCAACACCCGGCTTTACACTCTCGATATATGGTGCACGGATAAATTCCATCGGATATACTCCAAGACCTTTGATCTCGCCATCATAATGAAAGCTTCCAAGCTGTCTGCCATATGCATTTCTCTTTACGCAGACCGGAAGGGTCGCAAAATGACGTTTATCATCATTGGACAGTTCCTCTGCAAGAAGGATCAGTCCCGCACAGGTTGCAAGAACCGGCATGCCCTGTTCGATCTTTTCTTTTAATGCATCATACATATCAAGCTCTTTTAACAGCTTACCCTGAACAGTGCTTTCGCCACCCGGCAAAACGATACCGTCAAAATCCTGTTCCAGATCACTTTTCTGTCTGAGTTCTATTGTTTCTGCTCCAAGGCTCTCTAACATTTTCTCGTGTTCGATAAATGCGCCCTGAACCGCTAATACTGCTATCTTCATCGTGTCTGTTCATCCTTTCGCTTATGTCGATCATCCATCATTACGATATCCGCATCTATTTGTCTGTCTGATATTTTACTTACCACGCTCAGCCATAAGGAGTTCGATCTCGCTCTCATTGATACCAACCATAGCTTCACCAAGATCCTCTGATAATTCAGCGATCAGTTTTGCATCTGTGAAGTTTGTAACAGCCTTAACGATGGCATTTGCACGCTTCTCCGGATTTCCTGACTTGAAGATACCGGATCCAACGAATACGCCTTCAGCACCAAGCTGCATCATAAGAGCTGCGTCTGCCGGTGTAGCAACACCGCCTGCTGCGAAGTTTACAACCGGAAGGCGCTTGTGCTCATGTACATATAATACAAGGTCATATGGAACCTGAAGAACCTTTGCTGCATCATATAATTCATCTTCACGCATAGAAGAAATACGTGCGATCTCGCTGTTCATCATTCTCATATGTCTTACCGCCTGAACAACATCACCTGTACCGGGTTCACCCTTTGTACGGATCATGGATGCACCTTCATTGATTCTACGAAGTGCCTCGCCGAGATCCTTAGCACCACATACAAATGGTACTTTGAACTTTGTCTTGTCGATGTGATATACATCATCAGCAGGTGAAAGAACTTCACTCTCATCAATGTAATCGATCTCGATTGCTTCAAGAAGCTGAGCTTCTACAAAATGTCCGATACGGCACTTTGCCATAACAGGGATAGATACTGCATCCTGAATACCTTTGATCATCTTAGGATCACTCATTCTTGATACACCACCTGCTGCTCTGATGTCAGCAGGAATACGCTCCAGTGCCATAACTGCACAAGCACCTGCTGCCTCTGCAATCTTTGCCTGCTCCGGTGTTGTTACATCCATGATAACGCCACCCTTTAACATCTGTGCCAATTCTTTGTTTAATTCATACTGTCTGTTTGCCATAATCGTAACTCCTTTTTTCATTTGATGTGTGTATTTATCTGTAACATATTCATCCTTGAATATCACTACTCAAAATCACGAACAGATTCACTACAAACCTGCTAGGATTTATTATAAAATTATCTGACCATATTAAAATATTCAATTTTAAACTTTTTTTTATATCCAAACTGACCATATTAATATGTCACATATGCAAATACCAGATATCAGATTATGTAAACTGGTCTCTCGGGCAGATCACCATATTGTATAATAAACAAAATAGCAGGAAAATGTTGCGAAAACGCCTGCGTTTCGCATTTTTTCCTGCTATTTATCTTTAGCTCCTCCAACCACCAGAATAATATATAATAAAGCACGACCGTATCGTATGATAAAACCATAACGGAAGCGACCGAGTTTCGATGTTTTTATGCCGGGATGGAGGGCACAACGATTTTATCGTGTCCGAAATCCCGTGCATATAAAAACCAATCGAAACAAGGGTAGCTCCGTGTGTTTTACATACGATACGGTCGTGCTTTCAGTTATATATTATTCGTCAGCCCTAGCCAAGGCGCAGCATCGCATCGATGCTCTTTCTGGCTTTCTGCATTGTCTCCTCTGTAAGGGTAATGCTCTCGCCCTCACCATTTACCACGCAGTTATAGACATCACCAAGTGTCGTCATCTTCATGTTGTGACATACACAATCCTTAGACAATGCATAAAAACGCTTCTCCGGGTGTGCAAGCTGAAGGTGTGACACGATACTGTTCTCCGTACCGATAATGAATTCTTTTGCATCACTCTTTGCTGCATAATCCATAATTCCGGTTGTACTTCCGGCATAGTCTGCAAGCTCCGTTACTTCCTTTAAACATTCCGGATGTACCAGAAGTAATGCATTTGGATGAGCTGCTTTTGCTTTCTCTACATCTTTTACGGTTACTCTGACATGTGTCGGACAGCCGCCCGACACCAGCTTAATATTCTTTTCCGGTACCTGCTTTTTTACCCATGAACCGAGATTACAGTCAGGAATAAATAAGATATCCTTTTCCGGCATATTCTTCACGATCTTTACTGCCGAAGAAGATGTAACACAGACATCACTCAACGTCTTTACTTCTGTTGTAGTATTCACATATGCTACAACTGTATAATCCGGATTCCTCTCACGAAGGGCAGCTAACAGATCATAGTCGATCTGGTCTGCCATCGGGCATCCGGCATCCGGCTCCGGCAGGTATACTGTCTTTTCCGGTGATAACAGTTTTACAGTCTCTGCCATAAAACGCACACCACACATGATCATAATCTTTTGAGGTGCTTCCGCTGCTCTCTGTGCAAGGCCAAAGGAATCTCCTACATAGTCAGCTACTTCCCAGATATCATGGCTCTGGTAGGCATGTGCAAGAATACAAATATCCTTTTCCTTCTTTATTCTCATTATTTCATCCTGCATCTCTTTTATATTCATGACAATTTTCTCCTTTGTCTGTTATGTTTTCACTTTTTGTTAAAGAATGCACAGTAAGTATACCGCATATTGAGAAAGATTACCATCTATTTCAGCACAAAAAGCCTGAGCACATTTAATTTATTGACTTTATGACCGCGATATGTCACAATTTGTATCAATGAAAAAAAAGCCATAATTCTATGGAAAAATATAAATCAGAAAGGTTGAAATATTATGAATAAAGCTCTTGTATTATTGTTTTTATTTTTTATCGGAAGTCTGATCGGATGGGTGATTGAATTGTTCTTCCGCAGATTCTGTTCTCCAAATGGTCGAACAACAAAGAAATGGGTAAATCCCGGCTTTCTGGTCGGTCCTTACCTTCCGCTATATGGATCAGGACTATGCGTCTTGTATATGTTAGCATCTATTAACCTGTCATTTCTGGATGAACATCCAATCATTGAGAAGATTGTTTTATTTGTATTTATGGCGATCGCTATGACCGTGATCGAATACATCACCGGATTGATCTTCATTAAGGGAATGAATGTAAAACTATGGGACTACACAGACCGATGGGGCAATATTCAGGGAATCATCTGTCCACTGTTTTCATTCTTCTGGGCAGTTCTCGGCGCGACCTACTACCTGCTGATCCATCCACATGTTTTATCAGCACTTGACTGGTTATCCAGAAACCTCGCATTTTCATTCTTTATCGGATTCTTCTACGGCGTGTTCCTGATTGATATCGTTTACTCCTTCAACCTTATCGTTAAGATACGTAAGCTGGCTGCCGAATATGAAATCGTCGTTAAGATTGACGAACTCAAACAGCATCTGTTAGAGGAAGCTGAGCTCCGTAAGGAAAAATCACATTTCTTCCTTGCTATGAAAAATGCCCGACCACTCCGTGAGATATTTGAGGATTCGTTAGAGAAATATTCCATTAAGAAGATTCTGAAAGAAAAGAAGAAGAAATAATATATTGATTTTATCTAAAAAATATGCGCGCTGGCTTATCACTATATCTTTATTGCGCAGAACACTCTCGTTCTATTTTCACGTAGCGGTACTAAACTCGTCACCTATTGGTGACTCGTTAAGGACCGACGTTCAAATAGGTCTGCTCCATAAAATATAGTGATAAGCCGGCGCGCATATTTTTAATGTTACTAAAATTGTTTTATGCTTCTTTCTTCGCCCCTACTGGGATCTGTGCGAAGATAATCGCAATAAAGATCAACAGGCAGCCAAGGAGCTGGCGGGCGGTCAACACCTCACCGAGGATCACCCAGCCGGCAAGTACTGAAAATACAGATTCCAGACTCATGATCATAGATGCCAGCGTCGGATTCAGTCCATTCTGTGCAATAATCTGCAAGGTATAAGCAACACCGCTCGACATCACACCGGCATACAGAATTGCAACCCATGCATCCCATGACTGTAACTGTGAAAGCCATGCTACTATTCCTGCTGCCGAATGTCCCATCTCTGAAAAGAACATCGGGAATGCACTGAGTACCCCGGCAACCAGGAACTGGATACAGGACATCCGTACACCATCAACCAATGGTGAAAAATGATCGATCACCAGAATATGTATAGCAAACAAAAATGCACAGAGCAATACAAAGAGATCACTGTTCTGAAATGATAGCGCCCCCGCTGTCATACATAAAAGATAAAGTCCTACAATCGTGATCACCATTCCAAGCCAGATATTCCAACCATATTTTTTCTTTAAAAACAAACCAAGGATCGGAACCAGCAGAATATAGCAAGCCGTTAGAAAACCGGCCTTACCTGCCGGAGTGCCATAATACAGACCAAGCTGCTGTGCCGAGCTTGCAAAGAACAATGCCATTCCGCAGCACAAACCACCGATCCATAACAGTCTCCGTTCTGCCGCTGTCTTTGGCTTCTTATTACTTGGATTAATTTTATCAAGTAACCTGATCACCGGAAGCAACACTACACTTCCAACCAGACTTCGTATACAATTAAAAGAAAATGGTCCAAGTGCCTGTCCGCCTTTACTCTGTGCCACAAAGGCGGTTCCCCAAATAAATGCCGTAAGAACTAACAGGAGTGAACTTCTGATTTGTCTGCTTTTCATTTGTATTCCCTCTTCCTATCTTGTTTATTGTCAAATAGTTACATTATTCCTTTGAATCATTTTCTGTACAGATATTTTTCCTGTCATATGCATCCAGAAAATGATGCTTCTCTCCGTGCTGCTTCCATGCAACAACCGTGTCCAGATTTACATTTTCCACACTCTTGAAAATATTTCCTTCCACATAAGGATTTACCTGCTTCAAAGTCTGAATCAGCTCCTTGATCTCAACACGCTTCGAACGGTTCTCGTTATTACAAGTCGTACAGGTGTCCGTGAATTTGCATGCACACTGGATAAAATGCAGACCATTATAGTCCCTCCATGCCTTGATATCATCCTCACGCACCAGATATAACGGTCGGATCAGTTCCATCCCTTCAAAATTCGTGCTGTGAAGCTTCGGCATCATCGTCTGCACCTGTGCACCATACAGCATACCCATCAATATGGTTTCAATTACATCATCATAGTGATGACCAAGTGCAATCTTATTACAGCCAAGCTCCTGTGCAAAATGATACAAATGTCCGCGTCTCATTCGTGCACACAGATAACATGGTGACTTCTCTACCGTAAACACCGATTCAAATATATCCGATTCAAATATCGTGATCGGGATATTCAGACTTTTTGCATTTTCTTCTATAACCTTCCGGTTCGCCTCACTGTAACCGGGATCCATAACCAGAAACTTAACTTCAAATTCAAATTTGTTATGCAGCTTCAATTCCTGAAAACATTTCGCCATCAGCATGGAATCCTTACCACCGGAAATACATACTGCGATCTTATCTCCCGGCTTCACCAGCTCATATGTGTTGATCGCCTTGGTGAACTTTGACCAAATGCTTTTCTTGAATTTCTTACGCAGGCTCAGCTCAACATCCTTCGCCTTGTTCTGCTCCTCCGGCTTGCTCATAACATCCAACAGCCATGCAGCATAACCGCCTTCCAGACTCTCCGCCTGATATCCTTTTTCTTTCAAATGCTCCGCTACATCAATGCTGACTACGCCTCTCGCACAGAAAATAACAAGCAGCTTGTCCTTATCCACCTCGCTGCTTGTCTCTATTTCTTCCGCAGGAACCGCAATCGCATCCGGCACTGCCCCATGAGAGATCTCAATGGCATCCCGGATATCGATCAACCGGTAACTGTCTTTATCTCGATTCTTTAATTCCGCTATTGTAATGCTCATATGCACGCTGCCTTTCTTCTTTGCACAAATCTTTTACCACTTCACCTGCAATGATCAGTCCTGCTACAGATGGTACAAACGCCACACTGCCCGGAATATCTCTCCGCTCTGTACATTTGTGCTGTGCTCCCGGAGGGCAGATACACTGTGTTCTGCAACTGATCGACATATCCTCAAGTGGTCTTACCGGCTGTTCTTCCGAATATACAACCTTTAACTTTTTCACGCCACGCTTCTTAAGTTCCCGGCGCATAACCTTTGCAAGCGGACATACCTTTGTCTTATAAATATCTGCTACCTGAAACATACTGCCATCCAGCTTGTTTCCTGCGCCCATACTGCTGATGATCGGCACTCCTTTTTTCTGTGACTGGAGCACCAGCTCAATCTTAGCTGTAACCGTATCTACTGCATCTACAACATAATCATAGGAGTCAAATGGAAATTCATCTGCATTTTCCGGCAGGAAAAAGCATTTGTGCATCTCGACCTTAGCATCCGGATTTATGTCCAGAATCCGTTCTTTCATAACATCTGTTTTATATTTCCCCACAGACTTTCTGGTGGCAATGATCTGGCGGTTCAGATTTGTCAGGCATACCTTGTCATCGTCGATCAGATCAAATGAACCGACACCGCTTCGTGCCAGAGCCTCGCACACATAACCGCCAACGCCTCCAACGCCGAATACCGCTACTTTTGAATTTGCCAATTTGTCCATTGCTTCTTTACCAAGCAACAATTCTGTCCGGGAAAACTGTGTTAACATGTCTATCTCTCCTAAATAACCTACTAAAATGCTAGGCAAAATTATAGGACCTGAAAAGGTTCTTTGTCAATGATTTTCTGGCAAAAAGGACCGGTATTATACCACGTCATATAATACCGGTCCTGCTTACTTATGCCTTCACTATAAAACTATTCTTTAATACTAAAATATACATGTTATCTGTTCTGCTTATGTTCTTATCCTATGATTGCCTTGATTTCAGTTTTACTCATTTCGGTTACATCCATGATCTGTTCTAAGGAGTAGCCTTTCTTATGCATTTTCAGGATAATCTCTGATTTACCAGCCGCTTACTGAAGGTGCTGAATATATAACTCTCTCACCCTTTCCGTTCGTTTTTACAAGAACCAGCTTGGCATTGCTATATATGTCATGTTTTTTATACACAATGTAATCACCTTGCAACGTAAAATACTCAATGTTTCCATAATTGGATGCATTTTTATCCTTATACATGTTGTAGATTTCTGTTGCTTTTCCCTTTGATGTAGTAAACCATAATGATTTTGAAAAATAATAACCATTTTTACTGTATCCTCTGGTTGCAACAGAACCTTTTGA
>NZ_WWTL01000018.1:0-48188 GCF_009874105.1 Clostridium sp. BIOML-A1
CATTAGGATGGAAATCTCCAAATCAGGTACTAAAGGATTATCTGGCATCTGTGTAACATATGTTTGACAAACCTACATTTTAAACGTAATCTTGCTATTTTTCATACATCAATACTCTTTCCCACGGCATAAGTGTCGCTCCATCATCCTCCGGGAAACATGCACTCATCTGATCCGATATCACCTTTAACTTTTTCCGTATTCTTTCATAGCTAAAGAATCCATTATCATTCTGCTGATCCGTCATGGCATATTCAAATACTCTCGCACGGTCTTCATTTGGAAAGCTTTTTGAGTAGGTATCAATAAATGCAATCTCTGACGCATCACCGGATGAAAATGCAACATAGGTATTGTCATAGCTATTTTCATTTGCAATATAATCGTAATCATAATCGAATCCATCCGGGTTGCACTCCGACCAAATTCCTTCATCAAACCAACAGCCGGTGTAATTCATATGGTTCTCGATCGCATGGAAGATCTCGTGGTGGATCGTGCTGATATAGGAGGACTGATCATTGATATCAATAACCAGAAATGTGTCATTCTCCAGAGTATTCTGAACTCCGGCAGCTGTTGTAAGTGCCGTTTCATCTGTTCCTATGATCGCACCTGCCAGATAGATCTTTAATATGCTTCCATATCCATCATCCAGATTTTTCAACATCCGATCCGGATATTTCTTCAACTCATTCTTCAGAACTTCCAATGACTGAGCAGTCAGAAGTGCATTGTCTGATGCCTCATACCGGTAGATATCCTTGCTGCACTCCGTCACTTCATCAAATATATGTATCTCTACACCATTTTGACCTCCGATATCCTTTGCCTGCTGCCGCAGCTCCTGCTTCAGCTCATCGGACGGATGATCCAGATAACTCCATGGATAACGGTAGACTCTGGAATCACCGGAAATGCTGCGCGCATCGTTCAGATTCCATATGTATATTTTCGGTGTGAGTCCGCTCGTTGAAAATACAAAGAAGTTGTATGTATCTATATAAGTACCTTGATCGATATAGATATAATTTGTTTCATCAAACGGAAATGTTACTGCAAGTCTGCTTTCACATTTACCGGTATCCACATTATAGATCCGGAACTGCAGCTTCTGTGTATTCGTCTCCTGCGACTGGCTGGAACTGCCATACATAGCCAGACCATGTTCTACATCGCAGCCAACCTGAAAATCACCTGTATTATCCGGGAACAAAATACCCGCTTCTTCCCCGGAAGTTTCTCCATACACCTGATAGACCTGACCATCCGCATATACCGATGCGTAGTACTTATCCCCACTTCCTTCAAATTGCACGATATCATAATCACCGGTTTCTTTTATATCTTCACCGGTCACACTATAACATCTGACCTCCACACGTTCTGCCGTATTATCATATGCCGACACCACCAGATACTCCGGTTCTTCCGCATATCCTAGCAGCGTTGTATCTTTTCCTTCTCCTGAATATGCCAGACACACCTCTGACTCTTCCCCTGACCGCAGATCATATTCATAGATCTGTTCATCCTCTGCATTTGTATAGAAGAAGCCGGTGAGATCCTTTGACATCAGATAACTGTCCGGTGTCCCTTTTTCGATTGGCATAACAGACTCATTATCCAACAAGGATCCATAACGGATCAGCTCTTTGTTGCCTTTATCATAGAGAACCACCTCATCGGTTCCATTTGAAAATACATCTGACGCATATGTATTCTTCGGGCAGCTTACAACCGCTTTCTGCCTGAGATCCGCCAGATCATATAGTGCCAGATAACCGTCTTCTCCTACGCAATACTGGATTCCAAGAGCATCCCCAAAAGCAAACATCTTATTGATGTAAATATTATCTTCCTCTACTTTTATATCCAGTTGATACAGATTTGTATATCCGGATACCTTTGCCTGCTTGTAGTATTCCCCCGAGACGATCGATTTCCACTCTTCTTCTGTGGTCGGTTCTTCGGTTGTCGTCTGTGAGCCATCTGCCCTGTCAGTATTTTCTTCTGTCAGATACCTGGAAGTTGTTCCCCCATTCTGATCCCCACCTGTCACCTGACAGCCTGTTATCTGTCCAAGTGTCATGCTGATAACCAGCACTCCTGCCAGCCATCTGCCGATACCTTCCCTGTAATTCCTTCTCATATATACACCCCATTTCTATGCCATTATAATACCCCTAATTTATTTCCACTTTTTAACAGAATATCATATATTAATTTCCTTGTAACTAATAAAAACCATCAAAATGATGGTTTTTAAGCGCTGTTTCGCCATCATTTTAATGGTTTTATATGTTGATCAATTATTCAAAGCATTATCCCAGGATCACTGCCTGCCCGGAGCTTAACCGTATACGGTTGCCATTTAAGCATACGTCATTCTTATTATCTAACAAAACGTGAAGCTTCGGCTGCTCATTTGCAGTCAGCAGATCAACCGTGATATCTTCTCTGCTGTAATTCGTTATAATGTAAACGGTCTGGTCTTCCGTCTTTCTTGCATATGCAAATATTCCATCCTTCTCCACAAACATTGGAACGACCTTGCCATAGGTAAATACTTCTTTGTAGTCCTCGGACTTACGAAGTGCGATCAGCTTCTGGTAATAGTACCATACTGAATCTTCCCTGCCAAGCTGTTCTTTTACATTGATCTCTTTATAATTTGGATTTACAAAGAGCCATGGTGTTCCGGTTGTAAATCCTGCCTGTGCAGAATCATCCCACTGCATTGGTGTTCTAGCATTATCTCTGCTGTTCTCATAGCAGGCTTCCATCGCTTCTTCTACCGTGCAGCCAGCATCGATTGCAACTGCATATTCATTCTTTGTACTAATATCATTGTAATCATCGATCGAAGCCATATGACAGTTACGCATACCGATCTCCTGTCCCTGATAAATAAACGGAATACCACGCAGCATAACACTGATCGTTCCCAGTAATTTGATTCCGTCTTCATTCTGAAGGTAATCCGGCAGATAACGGCTCGCACCTCTCGGCTCGTCGTGATTCTCTATAATATTTGCAAGGAAGCCAACATCTTCACATTCCTTCTGTGCATGGAAGATCACCTTTTTCAGATCATCAAATCCGACCTTCTTCGCATCGTACCAGCCATGATCGCCAAAGGTCATCTCATGCGCTGAGAAATCAAACATCGTTGAAAAATGTCCGTCGTCACCGATAAATTCTTCCAGCTCATCCTTCTTCATATTGAATACTTCAGCAACTGTAAACGCATCGTACTTTTCAAATGTATGCTTCTTCAGATCCTCTAACAGTTCACCAACGCCATCGACGCCCTCAACCATACGGAAGATTCCTGTCATTCCATCTGGTCCGTCCGGCTCATAATCCGGAAAACTCAGATCTTTCTTGATATTGATGATCGCATCGATACGGAAACCCGCAACGCCCTTATCCAGCCACCAGTTGATCATGGTATATAATTCATTTAATACCTCAGGATTGTTCCAGTTCAGATCCGGCTGTTCCTTTGCAAACATATGAAGATAATAATAGTCCGTTCCTTCTACCTTTTCCCATGCACTTCCACCAAAATAAGACCGGTAATTGCTTGGCGGATTGCCGTCTTTTCCCTTACGGAAATAAAAATAATCGCCATATTTACCCTCCGGATCTTTTAATGCTTTCTGGAACCATTCATGCTGATCAGAACAGTGATTAATAACAAGATCCATAATGATATACATATCCCGCTTCTTCGCTTCTGCTAACAACTCATCGAATTCTTCCATCGTTCCAAAGATCTCATCGATCTTATAATAATCTGAAATATCATAACCCTGATCGACAAATGGAGACTGATAGATCGGAGATAACCAGATAATATCGATTCCCAGACTTTTCAGATAATCTAAATGATCGATCACGCCACGAAGATCACCGATTCCATCTCCATTTGTATCCTGAAAACTCTTTGGATATATCTGATATGCTACTTTACCATGCCACCATTTTCTTTTCATTATAAAAACCTCCTGTGTTCCTTTTATACTGTCTGTATCTGTTCCACCATCGGATACAGATACTCGTTCTTTTTACACTTTAATTACAGTATACGGAATACAAAGAGGTTTTCTATCTTTAAATTGACTATTTTATTGTACTATTTTGACTTTTTACGATATTCGGAAGGTGTCATGTTCTTCTCCTTTTTAAAGCGTCTGATAAAATATCCGATATTGTCAAATCCACAGGCAGATGCAATATCTATGATCTTATCCTCTGTCTCTGCAAGTGCCGTTGCCGCTTTCTCCACACGGATCACATTGATATATTCTGTGATCGTCTTCCCGATATTCTTCTTAAAATACCGGCAAAAATACTGTTCATTCATATTGACCAGCTCCGCCAGTTCAGACAGGCGGATCGACGAACCGTAATGCTCCCCGATGTATTGCAACACCTTTTTCAGATTCTCTACCGTCCCGGATTCTTCCCTGCCTTCCCTGACCTGTCTTGTAAGCAGGTCATACTTATATGCAACTGCGATCAGCTCTAACATCTTTGCCTTGATATTCAAATAGAGCATATTTTTCTGTAGATTCTGTTTCGGTTCTCCTGGCATGTTCTCACGCGTTATTGAAGAATCCTGATGCTGCGCTTTCTTCGTATCATATTCTTCCATCTGCCTGAGCATCTGTTCGATCTCTTTATAACAAGCACTTAATTCTTCAAATGCCGCATCCCCGCTCTGGCACAGAACCGGCATCCGAAGCTTTCCTTCTGCAAGCGGGCCAAGCACCTTCGCCTCCGCCGCATCATACCGTTCAAAGCACAGGATATCAAGAGGGAACACAACCGCACTTTCTATACCATCCTTTTCCAGGATCAGTGCATGCAGTTCTTCCGGATGGATGCACATAAATGCCGGTGCATGAACCTGATACTCCTTTGTATTTATCCATACCGGGAAATCGCCTTTTTGAAAATAGAGCCATTCCATTTCCTCATGCCAATGCGGAACCACATGCCACTCATTTTCTCCGTTCCATTCGTACAAAGCAATCGGATACTGCACCGTTCCATGTGTTCTATTCTCTTTTAACGATGTATTTGCCGTTTCCTGCTTTTTCATGCTTTGGTCCTTTCTTATTTTATGCTGAACATCTTCTATATTTCATTATACACTTTTCCTATATGGGACAAATGGTTTTATATCGTACATTGCATTTATTTTCTTATAATTTCCCCCATATTACCCAATGATCAAATTTTTAACAGGAGAAAAAGAATGGATATACTCCCACCAATATCAAATATCAAACGAAATCATCCGGTCTCACTGCCGGATGCCACTCTGTTCCCTAAAAGCATCGGCGTTCTGGCAGCAGGAATTCTGTCTGCCTCTGTATACACCTGCGAGATCGATCGTACGCCAAGATTTATTTTCCTTGGAATCGGCATCGTACTGATCATAATTGCCGTTATATTACTGATACGCTATATAAAACAGGTGACCGCATTTAAGAAATACAAACCTTCATGGGAAAAACACAAAAGCATTTATGATGATTTTGCCATAGAGTTGAATCACTGGTATGATTCCGGCCTTCCGCCAAAGAGCTGTGACGGTGATACCTCCTACGCCCTCCACCTGCAGAAGGAACGTCTGAATCGCAAAGGTATCCAAATGATCCACTACACAACGCCTGCCAAAGACACCAATGGCACCTCTTATCTTACAAGAAACACGGTCTGGTATTCCGTTGATACCATGGACGAAAGGATCAACCGGCATCTGCGATTTGAAAATACATCCGGCACCATATATGACCGGAAATCAGATGATATCATGTATGAGGTGGTTGTGCATACACCAAATGAAGCAGAGCTTCATCATATGACCATGACCTGTCCGAACTGTGGCGCTGTCAATCCGGTTGCTGCCCTGACACAGGGTTGCCCATACTGCAGCACCGTTTTCCAGATAAAGGATCTGTTCCCGCGTGTCACGAATACCTATTTTATCCGGAATAATGCTTCCATGAAAAATGTAAACAAACGAGGCTCCACCATATGGATCACTATTCTGGTTGTATTTCTATTTACTTTTATTTCCTTTCTTTCAGACTGGGAGAATCCGATTCCTGCCAGCCTGATCATGTCCTATTTTGTCACACTGATCTTCGGCGGCATCACCGGACTTATGCTTTCATCCATTCTTTTGATCATTAAGCAGTTCAATCGTGACGGTCGAAAACGTATTCCATTCTGGTCTTATGTGACAGCAAAGGGAAAGATCTCACGAGCATTTGCGCCTTATGATCCTGTTTTTTCTTTCGAGAAATTTGAAGGCCAGATCATCTCCCTGATCCGCATGACCGTTCTGGCAGATCACCCGGAAAACCTTGCTTTCTATCGTGGTTCTTCTTTTGATCCATATTTTCAGGATATCATCGAGATGACCTACATGCAGGCTTTAACTGTCAATGATATCCACATGGAGGGAAGTGAACTGTGCCTGAATCTTCGTACCTGGTGGATCAACTACAGTGAACATGATGGCGCCATAAACCGTCGGGGCGACTGTATCGACGTATCCCTCCGACGTAATACCGCCTACATGGAACCGCCCGGTTTCTCCATTACTTCCGTCCACTGCCCTGCCTGTGGCGCAAGCTTCGATTCCGTACGCCAGCGCATCTGCCCTTACTGTGGCAATGACTACCATATGGAAAATGCAGGCTTTGTCATTGAAAAGCTGGAGCTGTCTTAATGCCTTCGTCCACATACAATACGAACCCCTCTATAATGACGTGCCGGATTTTCTATTCTCTGCACATGCCTGATTCGTAAATACTCCTGTGCTAACTCGTCTTCGGCTCAGACAAGCACTCGTATTTACTGGCAATGTGCAGTTCATAACGAAAATCCGTCAATGTCATGTATAGGGGGATTCATATTATATGTTAGCGGATGCCATTAGGACAGCTCCAGCTTTTATTCAATCCTATTCTTCTCCAATGATATGGCGGGCAACATAGACACCGCTGGCGGAGGCATGGGACAACGAATGCGTTACGCCACTGCCATCTCCGATCACATATAAGCCCTTGTGGCAGCTTTCCAGATTCTCATCCAACTCCACTTCCATGTTGTAGAACTTAACCTCTACACCATATAACAGAGTATCATCATTTGCTGTTCCCGGTGCTACCTTATCCAGTGCATAGATCATTTCCATGATTCCATCTAAGATACGCTTTGGAAGAACAAGACTCAGATCACCCGGTGTTGCCGTTAAGGTCGGTGTTACCAGCCCTTCTTCAATACGCTTCACGGTACTTCTTCTGCCTCGAACCAGATCTCCAAATCTCTGTACAATTACACCACCGCCCAGCATATTAGATAATCTTGCGATACTCTCACCATATCCGTTACTGTCTTTAAACGGTTCTGAAAAATGCTTGGAAACCAGAAGTGCAAAGTTTGTATTCTCTGTCTTCTTCTCATCACCCTCATAGCTGTGTCCGTTTACAGTGATGATACCATTCGTATTCTCATTTACCACAATTCCATTTGGATTCATACAGAAGGTTCTGACATTATCTTCGAATTTCTCCGTACGATATACAATCTTGCTTTCATATAATTCATCCGTCAGATGTGAGAAGATAACTGCCGGGAGCTCCACACGGACTCCGATATCGACGCGGTTGGATTTTGTAGGGATCTCAAGCTCCTTACATACCTTTTCCATCCATTTGCTTCCGCTTCGTCCAACGGATACGATACATTTATCACAGTCGAATTCACCCTTATCGCAGATGATACGATAACCACCATCAATAACCTGTACTGTATCAACCGGTGTATCAAAATAAAAGTCTATATGATCCTTCATCTGATCATACAGATTCTGAAGAACAACATAGTTGATATCAGTTCCCAGATGGCGAACCGACGCATCCAAAAGCTTCAGCTTGTTCTGAAGACAAAGCTTCTTGAACTTCGTTCCGGCGGTTGAATAAAGCTTTGTTCCCTCGCCGCCATTTTCCATGTTAATCTCATCTACATACTTCATCAGATCAACAGCTTTCTGCTTACCGATATATTCATACAGTGTTCCACCGAAATCATTTGTGATATTGTATTTTCCATCTGAGAATGCACCTGCTCCGCCAAATCCACACATGATCGAGCAATGCTTACAGTTAATACAATTCTTGATCTTATCGCCATCGATCGGACATTTTCTCTTTTTTAAGGTATATCCTTCCTCGAATACAGCAATCTTATACTCCTGTTTCTTCTTCATCAGTTCATATGCCGCAAAGATTCCTCCCGGTCCTGCACCGATAATAATCACATCATACTTCATACACAACTTTACCTTTCATTTATCAGACAAGCTGATCCCGGAATTCGTCTTTTAATTCCGACAGGATCGTATCCATACGTCTGTCATAATCTTCAATATGTCCATGAAGTCGGTTATAAACCGCTTTCTGGACTTTATTGTAGATTGGAAGCTCCCGCACATCTTCTTTAGAATCGCCAACTTCACTCATCAGATCCTCTAGGAAGTTCGCAGGAAGTCCCCGCTTCTTAATCTCTTTTTCAAGTGTCGCGGTATCCACCGTAACTGCCAGCACACAGAAATATTCGATCAGGGATTCCTCGTTCTTATTTAACGAATATGCCTTAATAAAACAGCTCTTTGCTTCATCAAGCTGAAGATTTCCGGCCAGAGCAACTGCTTTATTATGATATACATTTCCGAGGAATTCATCCTCCTGTTTTTCTTTTTCCAGATAGCAGATAACCTCATCATAGATCGCACCCGCTTTTATATAATGCTTGTACCGCAGATATCCATCCGCCCGCAGCTTCTCGACTTCGTATGATTTTAACGTACGAAGCTTCTGGCATTCCGCCATAAACTGTCGTACTTCTTCACTGCTGTAATATCCGCCATACACTAGGATCTCCACCATGATATCCTGAACAAATGCATGCTTGTCAAGTAATGTATCGATCTTGTCTGCAAGTTCTGTGAGATCAAGCTCCCTCCTGATCCATGCCGACAATCTCGCCGATACATCTTCTTCCCCAACCAGCACCATATTATTATACAGGTAATAACACAATTCCTCGTAGGAATATACAGATACCTTGGTATTCAGGAACGTATATGGATTCTGTGCAGTTTTTGTATTACATACAATTATTTTTCCCATTTCAGGTCAAATTCCTTCCTATATATCTTATTTGTGGTCGGAAACATCGTTCCAAATCCTTCATCCCTGATAACAACCGCTCCCTTTTCCGCACTGTAGAATTCCGCTTCCAGTGAGATCTTGGTCGTCTTCGGCGGACGCTTCGGCAGTCCGTGGATCTCGATATGCTCCTTATCATAATCTCCTGTCAATATGTTGCGATAGATCAGCTCCACCTGATTCGATTCGTCCGGAAAGATATATAATTTTCCCTTTGTGTGGAACCATTCCTGTCCTCCTCTGGTGATCGGCACAAATGTCTTGCTGTCATCATTTAAACTGATACCTATATCAAAGCCAACTGTATATTCCGACCGGATCAGATAACGGTCAAGCACCTTGCTGTGCCGGTCGCCAAATGCCCGGTAGCAGGCTCCCTTTGTATAGATATTCTGACCGACAAATACCCGTCTTCCCTGACAGAGGATCGTCGCCGACTCCTTCAGCCAGTTATCCGCAAAGCCAATTCCGGTCAGGAACACCGAGGACACATAAGTCTCTGCCAGAAGCTCCTGACAGATTGCTGCGAACTGCTCATCCAACTCCTCATCGTCCTTCTTAAACGCTGAAAATGTCAAGCGGTCTTTCAGGTTCTGATGAAATACATCTACGATCTCCGGTGATTTGTTATGCGTAATATCGAATCTGTAATAATCAAGTCCGCTGCTGTTAAAATCAAACAGCACCACACTGTTATTTCTTAATGACTCCGGCTGATTAAAGATGTAATAAATTCCACTGTCTATATGGCTTGTAATCTCAAACTGTTCATCACTCAGATGAAGTGCTTTCTGTAACTCCTGCACTGCCTTGATGATATGAATATCTGCATCTGCGATCGTTACTACCAGCCGCCTGATCTCATAGCTTTCAAACTGTTTTGTAAATTCCCGGATATGAAGCAGCAGCATTTTGACCAGAAGGTCTTTTGCTTTATAACCTGTTCCATAGATCTCCGTGTCCTCGTTGATGATCGTCTTCTGGTAAATACGGTCAACCACCACGCCATCTTCCTTGAACCGTTTTCCTGCAGCCACCGCTCCGACACTCCAACCGGATTCATCCTTTGCTCCGGTTCCGTCTTTATATTTATCTGTATAAAACATAATATTTGGAAGCAGATATGTATCTTTGGAATCGCTGTGACAGATTGATTCCGGTACTCCTTCATCCAGCTTATAATAACTTAACTGTGTATACTCCGGACTCAGATCCAATCCCAGATATAATGGATGTTCCGTCATGTTATCTCCTCCTGTTTCTGCTGTCTTATAACAATATCAGATTCTCCTCAAAGAAATGTGTGTTATTCAGATAGGTATCCATCGCCTGGATCAGCTCCTGATCATTTCTTGTCTCCTGACTGATCAGCATACTGTTGATCAGCTCAAATCGATTACTGTTCTTCTTATGACATGTTGTATTCTTTAAAATATCACTCTCAACGATGGATGAATTACCGCTCTCCGCACCATCAATGGAATATAACAGCGTCTCTCCGTGGAACACAACAAATTCCTTGATATAGATTCCCGGTATGATCTCATTCATTCGCTCCGATTTGTAATGTGCCATACTGTTGCTTTCCTGTCCGAAGCTGTAGCTTACCCAGATCTGTCTGCCGCTCTCGCCCTTAAAGATCAGATAGGTCTTAAACTTCATATCATACGGCAACGTTACAAAGGATGCAAATTCTTTAAAGAACGGCAAGATCTTACTGCTGTCTATAAAATGACGAACTGTATTCCGGATCCATTCCTTCTGTTCTGCCGAGAACCGTCCACCGCAACCTGCAAAATAAGAGAGCAGCGCCATCTCTGAAATCTCATCTGTAATGTTCTTCTTCTCCACCTCTTTATACAGACATTCCATGATATCCGCAGGAATCTTCAGATCCTTGATAATATACTGGTATGCACAGAACCGTAAAAATGCCTTGACTACCATGCCCCTGCTTCTACCTGCGTAATAAAGCGCAAAAATATCAAAGATTGCCTCTGTATAAGCATCTGCAAACATCATCTGTGCCAAGATATTCTCTGCAAGCATATCAATATCACGATAATTTGTGTTAACTGCCTTAAACAGCTCTGCCATTTCCTCTAACGAGCCATTATAGTTATTGATCAGGAATGCCAGAACCTTCTGTGTCGCATACCCCCTCCGGTACAGATATACACAAATGGATAATAACGTCCTGTCATCATCATAGCGCTTATCGGATATTCCGAATTCCGCGATCCGTATCAGTTCATCCACATCCACATCTACATATCCAAACCGATGGATTCCGTTAAATGCCTGCTCATACATCCGTAAAGAAATGTAATATGTAATGATCCGGGAAGCGTCCTCTACTTCCACATAATCCAGATCAATTCGTGACAGATATTTATATAAAATATCCGCATCATAATTCTCATGATAATACTCAACCATATGGCGGAGTGCTCTCTGCCGGATCAGATAACTGATATTCGGGCAGTTAGAGATATCACGCGCCAGATTGATCTCGGATGCATCCTTATATGAAAAGCTGTCTATATCGTTATACTCAAATAATAACAGGCGGTAATCCTTCGGATTATACTCTTTACAGATATCCAGATAATTTTCTTCTCCGACAACCGGCTCAAGCCGGTATGGTACCGTATTGATATATCTGCAGCCCCGACTGTCAAGTAATGTAATGATAGCGGATTCTGACACGATCTCTACATAAGCTTCTCCATCAATCACATCCACCTGTTCACTCTTTTCCAGTTCCTCATGTGTTACAACCACTGATACAATATTCTTATTCCGACAGGTCAGCTTCTGCTTGAATATGATATTAATTAACTTTGATGCAAATTCCGGCTTCACGCTCTCCGGCTCCAGAAATTCTTCATAAATAACCGTCAGATCATCACTCACTTCTCCGTCGATGATCTTCTTCTCCATGAAGTTCTCGATCGCCGGAATATACTCATGGAACACATTCATATTCTGTGCCTTATTCATGATGACATTTGCATAGAGATACGCCAGCTCTTCATCATCTAACGTATTCTTGTAATTGAAATAACGGAGAATGGATTCCGGTATCGGCTGATACGTCTTCTTATCCATGCTCTTTAAGAAGCCCTCATACAAACCAACATATTTAATTCCTGCATTTGCCGCATCCTGATAATATACATGATACTCTTTATCACATTTTTTAAATCTGAGAAGAATTTCACATATCGTATCCAGTGTCATACGATCATGCTTTGCTGCATAGATATTCTCCAGCATCTTGAATGCGTGAATATCAAAGAGCTTCATTCTTGCAGCCGTCTTTACGAATTCCATAATGACATCTTCGGATACAAACTCATGCCGCATACCCCATCGGATAGCTGAGATCTCAAGCGGTGCGATCCGTTTCATCATAAGCGGCTGCTTATTGAACATATCACATATTTCAAAGTAAATAACTGGGCTGTTTACACCCTCATTATATAATTTCCGGATATCCTCATAGAGATTCCATTTATCCTCTGTATAACTGTAGTCCACAAATAACAGCAGCCAGAAATAAAACAGCTTGTCCTTCTCCTGTTCCAGTCGTCCGCGGACAAGTCTTGCCGTGCTGTCGATCATGTCCTTATCCTTTGTCAGAAGTGCTTTCAGATAACTGTAATAACACTTCTCCATGCTGCCTGCCTCGTTCAGATCGGCATCTGCATCGATACGAACAAATTCCTGTTTTACATATTCCGTCTTGCCCTCTAACAGCTTCATATGAAGCAGTCCCAGACGGTAGATATTATCCTCCGGTCTGTATTTGACCAGTGTTTCCAGTGCCTCTGTCGAACGTTTCGTGTAATCAGCAAGTGACATCTTATCCGTACGGAAATCAATGTATGCTTTTGCCAGTGCCTCATGGCCTTTCTTGATCATGAAATTCACATGACGGTTTTTCGGCTCTGTTCTCTGAACTTCCGGCTTCTTGATGCTGACCTTTACACTGATATTCTGCAGGGTATTATTAAAATGGATATAACCCGCTGATACCCCTTCCGGGATCTTCGTCGGATCGATCAGGAAGTTCAGCTCATAATTATTTCCAGTGAAATCCTGACCTGTGATCCTGGTTGCTTCCGGAATCAGGAAATCGCTGTCTGATGTAATATAGGTATGGGTATAACCCCAGGTGTTCTTATTTACGGAGATCGTTGCCCGAACCAGCTCATCCGGCATCTCGATCAACAGCTCACGCTGCTTTGCTGTCAGTGTAAGCACACGTTTCTTATGGGTATATACAAGGAATTCTTCCATTGCCTGATTGATGGATAACGATTTCTTCAGACTCTCATAGACACCCTTAATGATCGCGTCATCCCCTAAAAAGGTACGCACGAATTCCGGGCTGTCAAAGATCTGAACTGCTACATCCCAGTGCTCCTCTGCGAAGGTCGCGAACTGGAACAAATCCTCGATCCGTTTGTCTTCTACCAAAACATAAGGCGGAACAACCTCTACGCTATACGGGATCTTATATTCTCCACCATCCGTTATGATGTTGATATGTCCTTTGAAGCTCTTGCCCTCTTCGATTCCGCGGGCATCAAAAGAAAAGGCAACCGTATTCCGTCTGCCTACAAATGTATGACTCTTGAAATCGAACAGGTATCTGCTGTCATATACCATCAATTTGATCGGTACATCATTCTTCGACACCACCTTAAAGGTTCCCTGAAATATGGAGCCGGCTTCCACAGCCAGTTCCAGCTTTGCAATGGAAATATCAATATCCGGTCTTTCTACATTGAATTCTCCTCTGGCGTACTGTTCTACGATCCCTTTCATCTGGTTCTCCTTGCTTTCGTAATCATTTTATTAAAACTCATGTATTTTTCTTGTAATTAAATCCCCGAATCGGTATAATTATATAAAAACATATATTTTGATTATAGCAAAATAAATAGTTTTTTGAAACATTATATATGGAAAAAGAGGAATTTTTTATGGGAAAAAGTACATCACATCTTTCTGGAAGCAATCTGCTCTCCCAGAATGAATCTGTAAGATTTGACCTGAACATGAATCCGCTCGGGGTTCCGGATTCTGTCAAAAATGTCATTCTTAACAGCATCGAAGATCTGAAGCGTTACCCGGATGGCTCATATACAAGATTAAAGGAAAGTATCGCAGGCTATTCAGGTGCGGATCCGGACGATATCATTGTCGGAAGCTGCTCATATGAATTTATCAAACTCCTGATCGAATTCAACAGTCCAAAGCATGCTGTTCTTCTTTCACCGGGAGCACACAACTATGAGAAGGTCCTGAAAATGAACGGCTGTGATATCACATACTATCAGTTATCCGAAGAAGAAAACTACGAACTGGATATTGCGGATTTCATCTCTACGTTAAATGAATCCATTGATATGGTATTTATCTCGAATCCAAACGGAACAACATCACAGGTCATCGACCGCGAATCTCTGGAATTCATCGCAAAGATCTGTACAGGAAATGATATTGCACTGGTCGTTGACGAGGAGTATATGGATTTCGTTCAGGATAAGGATGATTGCACCGCTATTCCGCTGGTTAAGGAATATGACAATCTCTACGTTCTCAGAAATACAAGCAAATTCTTTGCAGTACCCGGACTTCGATTAGCCTATGCAATTACATCAAATCCGGTATTTAAAAAGACAATGTCGATCACAGGATTTCCTTATGCGATCAATACACTTGCAGAGGCAGCCGGCATCGATATGTTCAAGGATGCTTCTTATATAAGCAAAACCCAGACACTGATGAAGACGGAACGGAATCTGGTCTATTCTGCACTGGCAAGCCGCAAGACGATCAAGCTCTATAAGCCGGATGCGAATTTTATTCTGGTCAAATTACTGAAAAAAGACATTTCCGCACAGACGGTTGTGGATCATTGTCAGAGTAAGGGATTGTATATCAGAAGCTGTGCAGATATCACAGGACTGGATAATTCTTATATCCGCTTCTGCTTCATGAATCCGGAACAGAATGATCTGGTCGTAAATACAATTTTAGAGATCGTATAACAACTATATATGTTATTTAAATGAAAGGGTGGTACATACATATGAAACATGACGCAATGAAATTAACATCTTCTTACAACAATCAGTTATACATCAAAGTGATGAACGGTCACTTTGCTACAAACCATTCTCATATCAACCAGTACATTGATATGACAACCCTGAAAGTCAGAGGCACTATGGCTGCTGCCGCTGCCAAATCCATGGGAACCGAATATGTAGCATCAACTATCGTTGATACGATCGTCTGCATGGATGGTACTGAAGTGATCGGTGCTTATCTGGCAGAAACCTTAAGCCAGAACGGTATCACTTCCATGAACCAGCACAAGTCCATCTACGTTGTTACACCTGAGGTTCACAGCTCCGGTCAGTTGATCTTCCGTGACAACCTCCAGCCAATGATCGAAGGCAAGCATGTGCTTCTTCTGATCGCATCTGCTACAACCGGTAAAACGATCAAAAAGAGTCTGGAGTGTATCAAATACTACGGTGGTTCTATCGCAGGTATCTCTGCTATCTTCTCTGTTGCGACAGAGGTTGACGGCTATCCGGTACATGCACTGTTTACCGAAAAGGATCTCCCTGATTACAAGACTTATCCTCATGATCAGTGTCCAATGTGTCAGGCCGGAAACCGCATTGAAGCTATTGTAAACAGCTATGGTTATTCTGAATTATAATTTATAGTATCCAAAATAGAAGCCTGGGAGAAATTTCTCCCAGGCTTCTATTATTATCATTATCTTTATTACTCCTCCAAATATTTTTTTACCTCACCAATAACCAGCTTCGCTGTCTGAAACTGTTCTTCCGCTTTTTCTCGCGACGCAATATAGAAATCATCATAATCACTTTTTTCACGTACTCTTTGTAGCGTTCCAAGCTTTCTTCCTATTTCACGCGGAAATATTTCTTTAGCCACATATTCTTTATTAAAGTATCCCATAACATCTTTATGACGCTTAAAATCAACTGTACTCAACGCCAATATAGCTTTTACTGCATAAAATGCAGCATAGTAAGACCGATTAATCGAATCCTTATACAAACCTTCTTTTAAACAATGTGCTGCTACTTTCAAACTATCTTCAGCTTCAGCAATTCGATAATTACTTAAATTCTTTTGTCTCTCATCCAATTACTATCCCCTCCTTCTCTACATTATCAAAAAACGGCAATGCCCCCAACCAATATTTATAATGTTCCTCATTTTCCAGAACAGGATTAATCACAATGCCTGATTCCAATTCTAATTCAAAAGCAAGATCAAAAATTTTGTTCTCGACTTGTTCTATTTCTTCTTTTGAAAAGGGGGTTAATATCATAACATCAATATCTGAATTTTCCTTATAATCACCACGAGCATAAGAACCATAGACAATAATTTTAGAGAAATTATTTTCCAATATTTTTTTAGTACCCTGTGCAAAGGTCATTAAAACTTCCTGTCTTGTCATAAAATTTTCCTCCTGTTCCTGATTATTTTTATTCATATATTATGTAGTTATAATAACATTTTTTATTTATTAATGCCATTTAAATCTATTATAATCCCAAAATTCCTCAAATATCACTGAAAAATTATTTCATCTTATTATTCATGCTTTGGACAGCTTTCATTCGTCCATTTCTTCGGATTCGTGTCATCCGGTATCAACCCGGTCAGAAAATATCCGTGATAATTTTGCATTATTTGATTTCGCACTGACCTGGTAACGCCCACAAAAAAGAGGAACCCTTCATATCTTGTTCCACAAAAGTCAAATAAAAAACTAACGATTGTGTGTTCAAAACATAAAAGATTCCTATTTTTATTCTTTAAACTTTCTGTCAATCACCGGCACTATACTTGCAACTTACTATTAACTATGGTAATGAGAACGCTTATAATGCACGATGAGCCCTGCTGCCACAAGGATCAATATTACTACAATCACCCACACCTGCGGAGTTACATCCTTAATGTTATAGCAGCGGACATTGATCCACATCTGATTGATCCGTTTGCTGGCATCTGCATCAAAGTACTGCATGATCGCACTTCGCTCGATCGCCGCTTCGTCCGGATACTGGGCATAGAGCTGACGTCTTGTCTGCTCCTCCGGAGCTGTTATGATGTAATCAGGATCCGAATTATCACCACTGAAGAAATAACCAAGCGGATATTCTGTTGTATCTTCTTCTCCATCTTCCGCACCATAATTCCAGTTCAGATAATCAAATACTGTATTATCATCTTCGCCTCCTGCAATAACAGAAGTATATCCGATGTAGTACATATTTCTGACTGCATTGTCCGGTCTTGAAAGAAAGTTCACAAAGCTTTCTGCTACCTGTTGTTTTCTGGCATCTTCATCGATACCATCCTTTAACATCACCCAGCCATCAAACCAGAGATTAGTAGATTCCTTCGGCACGGCGAAATCAAGATAAAGATCATCTTCTTCTGCCTGATCCATCGCATAAACCGCATCACCGGACCACTGATAATTTGCAAGTACCTTGCCGGATACCATATCTGCCTTACCACTGTCTGTCTCAAAGGAATATACATTGTCCTTCATATCCTGAAGCAGATCCTGTACTTCCTGTATCGTTTCCGGGCTGACATCATTCATTACCCGAAGCAGATCATCATGATAAGTATCTGCATTTGTGAATTCCTCTGATGTCAGTTCGTCCTGCTTTAAAATACCAAGTGCCGCAAAATAAGAATCACGCACATTATCCTTGATCGTAACCTGACGTGCAAACTTCGGATTATCCAAGATATTCCATGTACCTGCTTCTTCCTCCGTTATCTCCTCCGGATTATATAAGATACCGGTTACACCCCACATATATCCGGCTGCATATTTGCTCCAGCTCTCACCATTGATCTCATTTTCATCAAAGGTCTGTCTGATATATGGAGATACTCCCTTTGCATAATAATTTTCCTCTATACTCGTGTCATAAAACGAATCCGAAAACGGAACTACTTTTTCTTCTGCCATCAGCTTCATGATCATGTAGTCGGATGGACAAACCAGATCGTATTTATCACCAAGAGTAAGCATGTTATAAAGGTCTTCATTTGTTCCAAAACAGGAATATTCCACCTTTACCTTCTGACCATATGTCTCATAGTACCAGTTCTCAAAATCCGTCACCATGGAATTCTCACCGAAGATCTCGGTTCCATCTTCCAGGTCGATTACTTCGTCCTCATCCCATTCTCCAAGGTCGATATATTCTTCCCAGTTGGATACTCGAAGCACGATCGTATCATCCGACTTCTGTACATCGGCAGCATCTGTCTTTGCTGCATCACTTCCTGTATTATCTGATATGGCAGATGCTTCTGTCTGATCCTGCACATTATTATCTGCCTCCGCATGTACCAGATAAGCCGCAGGTGTAAGCATCATAAGTCCGGCACAGAAGCCGGCAAATCCTTTGAATAACTTCTTCTTATTCATATCTGCCACCTGCCTTTCCGGCTCTCGCCTTTGCCTTTGATGTCATATTCATACCAACAACGATCAGTATAACGATCACGAAGATCACTGTTGATAACGCCCATAAAGCAGTCTTGATCTCTGTCTGAGATCCTTTCGTCGCATTTACGACATAAGTACTGATCGTATCAAAGGTCGCAGGCTTCGTATAGCTTGCAATGAAATAATCGTCTAATGACAGGGTAATTGCCAGTGCAAATCCTGAAATCACCCCCGGCAGGATCTGTGGAAGGACTACTTTTACCAGTGCGGTAAATGGTGATGCACCCAGATCCATAGCTGCCTCATACAGGCTTCCATCCATCTGCTTTAGCTTCGGTACAACTGACAGATAGACAAACGGGGCAGACAGCACAACATGTCCAACGACCAGCGGCACATAGGATTCCTTACTGACACCAAATACTACGATCAGCAGGATACAGATTGAAAAACCGGTTACAACATCTGCATTTACAACCGGAACCTGATTCATCGCAGATACGATCCCCGATGCAAGTTTCTTGGAATAAAATGCACCGATCGCACCCAATGTTCCAAGCAGAGTGGCAATCAATGCAGATCCAACCGCAAGAAGAACCGTACCCCAGATCATATCTGCAAGCTCAGGCTTTGTAAATAACGTAATATAATTCTGAACGGAAAATCCGTGTATTGTTCCGATATTTGCCGAATCCGTAAAACTATAAACTGCAAGGATCAGAATCGGCAGATAGAGGATCACCAACATCAATATAATAAAAACAACCCGAAATCCTTTTTTCATTATAACAATGCACCTCCTCTGTTGTTGTCTTCTCCCTCATATTTATTTGTAAAGAGAGTAAAGATTAATATGATCAACAGAAGCACCAGTGCGATCATGGATCCATTGTGCCAATCGTATGCAGCAAAATAGCTACCTATCAGGCTACCCATAACATAAGTGCTGTTATACAACATATCCAATACAACATAGTTCGTCATAGACGGAAGGAATACCATCACGATACCACTGATGATACCCGGAACAGATAACGGAAGCGTCACCTTTAAAAATGTCTGAACAGAGCTCGCACCCAGATCATTTGCTGCTTCTAACAGACTGTTATCTAACTTCATCAATGTTGTATAGATCGGCAGGATCATAAATGGAAGAAAATCATATACCATACCGATCACGGAATTCAAAAACGGATAATATGCCAGATTATGCTCGATCAACGTCAAGACTTCTTTTAAAGCAGTCAGTCTTAACGTAAAATTGATCCACATCGGAAGAACGAAGATCATAACAATGATCGACTTTTTCTTCCATTCACTTCTGGCAAGTATATAGGCGATCGGGTACGCCAGCAACAAAGCTGCTGCCGTCGATACACAGGCGATCGCAAAGCTGTAGGCAAGGGTTCCGATCGTGTTCGGACTGGTGAAGAATCCTGTCAGGTTCTCCAGCGAAAACTGCCCCTCTCCATTTGTAAATGCATAATATATAATGACTATAAGCGGTGCAACCACAAAGCATATCAGGAACAATGCATATGGCACACACAGTTGTTTTCTGGAAAAACGTAATGTACTCATCTCTGTCTCCTTTTGCTTTCGGTTATTTCTTAAGTTCAAAGTGGATCTTATCCTTTGGAATCACAAGGCTGACAAAGTCATCCATATTCCAGAGATATTCATCGTGAACAATGAAGTCTTCCTCATTCTCCGTACGGACTACATAGCTGTAGTGGTCTCCTTTATAGATCAGGTTAATGATATGACCGGATATGATACCTTCCTCCTGATCATCACTCATCGTAATATCATCCGGCTTGATCGTTAAGATCACCTTGAGCCGCTCATAATCGATGACATCTCCGGACGCATCCATTAATACACCATCCTCATAATGAGACGACGGAACGATCTTACTCAGATCACACTCAAGCTCACCATCTAAGAATTCCAGCTTATAATATTTGTCAACTCCTGTCTCGATGCGGTTCAGTGCTTTCTCCGCAGGCATAACATGAATACCATCCGGTTCTACATTCAGTCCAACCATGTCGCCTACCTTTGCAGACTTTGTGGACTGTATCACGATCTCATTTTTACCGGACTGTACTGTGATCTCATAATGAACACCTTTAAATACCACAGAGATAACCGTTCCTTTTACTGCTCCCTGCTCCGGTGGCACGATCAGGATATCCTCCGGACGTACTACGACATCCACCTGTGTTCCATGTTCTACATCATCCAGACATTCGAATTCCGCACCGCAGAAACGAACCTTTAATTTGTCTGTCATGATTCCATTAAAAATGTTGCTTTCTCCGATAAAGTCGGCAACAAATGCGTTCTTCGGCTCATTGTAAATATCCTCCGGCGTACCGATCTGCTGGATACGGCCTTCTGACATTACAACGATCTTATCTGACATTGTAAGCGCTTCTTCCTGATCATGGGTTACATAGATAAAGGTGATTCCCAGTCTCTCATGCATTCCCTTTAATTCGAGCTGCATCTCTTTTCTCATCTTCAGATCCAGCGCACCTAGCGGCTCATCAAGCAGCAGGATCTCCGGCTCATTTACCAGTGAACGTGCGATCGCGATTCTCTGCTGCTGTCCACCGGACAATGTCTGAACGCGTCTATCTTCAAATCCCTCAAGATCTACCATCTCAAGGGCCTTTTTTACTTTCTTTTCAATCTCAGCCTTTGGAAGCTTTTTCAGCTTCAGACCAAATGCAATATTGTCATAAATATTTAAATGTGGAAACAATGCATATCTCTGAAATACCGTATTGATCGGGCGCTTATTTGGTGGTAACTTGCTGATGTCCTTACCATTTAATAAGATCTCCCCCTCTGTCGGCATCTCAAAACCGGCTATCATTCGAAGTGTGGTCGTCTTACCACAACCGGACGGCCCTAAAAAGGTTACAAACTCCCCACGCTGTACCTCCAGATTAAAGTCATCCACAGCCGTAAAGTTATCATCAAAATTTTTTGTGATATGCTTTAACTCAATAATGTTTTCCAATTATTTATACACTCTCCTTTTCAAGTTATTTGTAATTTTTATCATTAGACAAAAATCAACTAATTCTAACATATCCGGGAGAAAATTAATATATATTTCGTGTTATTTTTCTTAGGTTTTGTGTAAATTTTACATCTGAAATTTCATCGTCTGAGAACCGACGCATACAACCTGACCAGATCTGTCTTATCGCCGAATTGAAGATGAACCGAACCGTAATCCGTCCCCTGAAGCCGAACATTTTTATTCACTGCCAGATCACTCAGATGCACGCTGGAATTCAGCCGCCCGTACCAGCCATCCGGAGTCTGCGTAAGCCCTGTGACCGGAAGCTCAGCCAGCAATTTTTCTAATAATGTGTCCTTCCCTGACGGCTGCTCGAACAAGTCTGTATCTGATATCTTTTTCATTTCTGCCGGATGTGTCTTCTTCTGCATCACACTCTCTGCTGTCTGCAAAGAAAGATCTGCTTCGACGCTCACTGTCTCATCAATATTCAGATCATTATAAAACGTATGAATCCGGTCAACTGCTTCTATATTGTCCGTATGAAAGATCAGATAACTCTGACCGGTATTAGAATCAACAAGAAAAGTGATCCTCCAGGACTCACTTTCCGCGTTACTTTGAAATGTTGTTATAGAATCATCCTGTCCGGTGATTGTCAGTTCACCGGAAGTTAAGCCAAAATATTCAGCCGTATTTAACAGGAGATTTTTTATTGCTGTCGGCGCCAGACGAGAATGAGACACCTGATACACACCCCATGCACTCACATCCGCATCGATCTGCCTCTGTGCATCTGCCTCCCGCACTCCGGCAAATACTTCTTCTATGTCCATTTTCTCATTTATAAAAAACTGCAATGCTGCTGCGATCCAGACAAGCAGCACCATGTATATCTTCGCTGATCTTTTCACGTACATGTCCACCACCCTTTTTCTATATTCTGGACAATATCATATTCTTTTATACTTAGCGTATTATTTTTACTTTACAGGTCATTCCTTTCTCATAAAAGAAAATGCTGTCAGACATATAAATGCCTGACAGCTCATCGACTACAGAAATCTCCGGCTCTCTATTTTATCTTCATCTTCTTTGTAATTCCCTTTTTTAACAGGAACTTCTTATATACCGTCTTCTTTCCTTTCGGAACCTTGATCGTAGCCTTTGCCTGAATCTTTGTAAATGCCTTCGATCCTACTGAAGATGCTTTTAACTTTTTCGACTTGATCGTAACTGTCTTCAGATTCTTACAGCCGGAAAATGCATAACTGCCGATCTTTGTTACATTTGCGCCTATTGTAACCTTTTTCAGCTTCGTTCTGTTTACACAGGCACGAGATGCGATCGCTGTTACCTGATAGGTCTTCTTACCAAGCTTCACGGTCTTAGGAATCGAAAGTGTCGTAACTGAATTCGAGGTTACTCCACCAAAGGCAACCGTCTTTGAAGAAGTGATCTTATAGATCATCTTATTTTTGATCACGACATCACCTTTCCGATATCCTGTCTTTACTGTATTATCAAATGATAAAGTATTATCCTTCTTGAAAGTTTTCACGCGCTTGGACTTTGTCTGTACCTTGGATAACTGGTATGGATTGATCTCTACAAATACAGGAGAACCATTATTTGTGACATACCATACAACCATACCGGATTTTGTAACGACCGGTTCACACATGGCAAGTGCAAGTGGTGATGCGCAGATTGCTGATGCTTTATTTCCGGCTTCGTCTAACAGCACCATCTTTGTCGTATATGTATTTTTCTTTGTATTCTTTTCTTCCCATAACAGAAGGAACTGGGAACCACTGATCTTCACAAGCTTTGGATTCATAACTGTGATCTTATCCTTGGCTGTATAGTTTGTGATCCATGTAGCATCATTTTGTAATTTTGTCTTGGACCCCGCATTAATGTAGACGTTCGTTACTGATGTCTTTTCGCTTTTAATACCGGTTCCTGTCAGAATATAATTATTATCTCCAAGCTTCAGATCATTTAATGTATAACCTGTATAATTATTTCCTTCATACCCCGGTATAGAGATAACGGTTCCATACATAGATGGTTCTCCAACCTTTTTACTCACCTCCGTTGCTGTAAGTGCAATCCCTCTCGGATATGCATCCCCCAGATCTGCCCGGTAAATATAGGTTCCATCGGTTGCAATCTGCTGTGCAAAGGAATGGCTGACATAACCTACAGACAGGTTCATCACATCATAGTAAGAATCTACAAGCTTCATGCTGTTCTCTTTTACTACAAAAGTGCAGTTTGCCTGGTGGTGATATCCATCACTGCTTTTAAACATCTTATGGCAGGTATGGATATACAGCTTACCTGCTGTCTCCGTCATCGAGAGGCCACCAGCATCAAATGGTGTATATGTATTTGCGCCCTTGATTGAACACGCTTTAAGCCGTTTCCAGTTCTTATCATATTTTACAACTCGAATTACTTCTTTTGATTTGCGCTCTTTTGGATTTGACTGACCAAATACCAGATAGTTGTATTTCTCACCACTGTAATACCCACCAAATAATGGAAGTTCACATTTGATCTTTTTCCGGCTCTTTAACCGGTAGGAGGAATCATAAATCTCCCGGACTACATAGCCCCGGATATATTCCACACGTTCAAAGGTTCCATCTGCTCTGGCATTCAGATAAGCCGTCTGAACATCTCCATATGTATAGCCTGAATTGATACTCCGGTGCATCGTTGCCGATACCGTCCCAACTGCTCCGGTTGATCTGTATGCAGTCTTTCTCTTTGACAAGGTCGAATCCGTTACCTTGATCGTGATTGTCTTCTTTACATTGATAGGCGATGCACTAATCGTAATCTTAGCAGTTCCTTTTTTCCATGCATTCAGATTTCCCTTCTGATCCACACTTACAACCTTTGGATCCGAACTCTTATAAGAGTAATCCAGTGAAAATCCACCATTTGTGCTGCAAGCTACTGTCCCTGATTCTCCAACCTTCATATTTGCAGGTGCATTTACATTAAAGCTAGTCGGATATGTCCAGTCAAAGGTTTCAAGATAGTAATTGCTATTCTTTTTTTCTATCACAATACAGTTGTTATTCTTATCCATAAAAAACGTGTATATAGGATATGTGGTCTGCACACGGATTTTTTCTTTGTTCGCTGCTATATCATATTCTGTCAATACTTTTTTATCTGTTTTTACGATCAGTGAGGTTCCGCTCCCATTTAATACACATCTTGGTCCGATACTGGAAAGATCAAAATTTTCATCATCGCCATAGTCGGAATCAGCTGTATAAAATGCCATCTTTAATGCCTTTTTATTTGCAATATTAATTGGCGATACCGATACGCTGCTATCGATCAGATTGATACTGGTCGAGCTCTCTGTGACATCATTGATATCATATTGATTGGAATCCACCAGTGCACAGATCTCTCCATTAAATGTAGATAATGTAGCAAGATATCGTCCATTCAGCATCCGTACCGGTGTCTTATGCGTAAACCAGCCAAACTGATACAGATACATCATGTTCGCACCCTTGATCGTGATGGAATTATCACGGTTCACTTTTCCTGCTTTCAGGCTCGCCATGCTGTGATCGAAGCCCCAGTATCTCCAGTTCTCTTGCCCCAGATAGTAAAAGTTTCCATTCGTCTGATCGAAGCCCAGGAATTCATATATATCCTCTGCTCCGCCTTTCTGGCTCAACAGCTTACCATCCGGACTGAACAAATATAATTCATCCTCGTGTGTTGCTATATAATATCTGCCCGCTCCATCTACACCGAGCGCTGATATAAGATTTGCCCAATATCCATTTACATTAAATGTATCAAAATTCTGCTGTTTTTCTGCTCCTGTCTTAAAATTATAACTGTCAATCTCTACCTGACAGGCATAGCTGTATGAATCCGATGAAGCATCTGTATTTCTCTTATAATCTGTGGTCGCAAAATAAACGGCATCTTCATTCATATATGCATCTTCTATATAATATCTGCTGGTATATACTGTTGTATATGTTTCATTTGTCATATCATAAAAGACGATCTCATACTGCTTTGAATTGTCGTATACTTCTTCCCCTATCGTATGCAAAAAAAACATACCATTCTTTTCTGGTACATACACCATGTCATTATACGAAGATGTCTCCCCGATCTTGTCCGCATCCAGCTTCACTGCCTTGGTGCCTGCAAATAATTCTGCGGATGACGCCTGTTCATATTCTTCTGCGCTGTTTGCTTTTGCAAATACACCCGTTACCGGGGCAATCGCCAGGCATATACCACATACCATTCCGGCAAGCATCGCGCCTATCCTTGTTCGTTTCTTCATAGTACTCGCTCCCTTTCATTTTGCACAATCTGTTCCAAATCATATCTGCATTTTTTCTATTTTACCATATCAGATTCCAATCGTGCAATCTCAAATATATACTTGAGTTTCCGCAGATTTATCCACAGACACCCTATTATTACCGCTTCCTTATAAACAACTTTCAAAAAATGCCTAAAATACCTACCAAATGAAACGAAAAATTTTAACTTTTACAAATAAATTTTCAAAAGGGCTTTCCAGACATCTTGAAAAAGGAACTCCTGCAAAAGCTGCTGCTTCTTACCTTCAGATGATCAAAACCTTGGTTCCTTCTGAACCTGTGATTCATATAGATGACAGCGATGTTGTAAAACCGAACGGCTATAAATTTGAGTCTCTTGGCATCGTACGTGATGGTTCCGAAAGTACTTCCACAAAAAATGTATATAAAAAAGGATATCATGTCACAGAGGCTTGTGCTCTTACCACCAGCAACCATCCTGTCAGTATATTTTCCAGAATACACTCATCTTCAGAAAAAGATTATAAATCAGCCAACACGATTACATTTGATGCAATAAATCAAGGTGGCAAGAACCTATTTTTCAAGGTGGAAAATCGAAGAATATTTTCGTTGTAAAAAACAGATGTTTCAATTCGAAAACTTCCGTGTACGGAAGCTTTGTGCAATCATAAAAACAGCAAATCCTGTGAAGAAAAAAGTTTTCTTCTGCTATTACCGATTGGCGAAAGGCATCTCTGGTATACTTTCATATGCAAAAGAGGGCGCCAGGCTTTGGTTTCGAACAAAACGTCCGACATACCGTCAACTTTGCCTTAAGCTAGTCGCTTAGATAGATAAAAGAATAGTTCTCCTGAAGTCCGGTTCCGGCGGGGCTTATTTAAGTGCCTCTAATCAACAAACTGTCTTTCTTTCAAAAAAAGACAGATTGGCACTTTGGGTACGTTTAACTATTTTGGAATTACATTTTGCGGAAACTCAAGCAAATATATAGCAATAACAAAATATTTCTTATGCCTGATATAATAAAATACCATTCTCAAACATCTGCCGGATTATTAAAAAAACAGGCAGTCTCCAACTTTTTAATCGTTGAAACTGCCTGTTTCTATGACTTGTTTATTTAATATCTCTCAGGAAGGACATACTTCTCCTGATAGTCTATCATCTCTTTATAGATTCTCTCACAGTTATTATGATCTCTGTAATAGAAGAAGTCATCGGCACGTTTTACATACTCCGGCTTCATCTTACAGTCGTTCTGCATATACTCGATCAATGTATGGATCAGCTCATCATTATCATGGCAGATTTCCCCAAATGCCATCGTATCATAATGGAAAGTTCCTTCCTCATAATGCTGCGGAATATCCTTATGATGCAGATATACCAACGGCTTTCTCATATAAGCAAAATCGAACTGGATTCCTGAGAAATCCGTTACCATCAGACTGGACTCACAGAACATATCCTCATAACTCATATCACCAACTGCCGGAACGATATCTACGAAATCATTCTTATCAAAATCCTCCACCTGAGAACTTACGATCGGATGTAATACATATTTGATCCGGTATCCGTATTTCTCTGCAGCATCGATCAGACGCTTATCATTAATAAGTGCATTAAATACCTTGAAATATTCGGACTCCTTAAACAACGGATTATAATCACGCTGTTCGCTCTCACTGGTACGAACCGGCATAGCCGCCTGCATTCTCCATGTCGGACTTATCATGATCTGCTTCTTCGCACGATCCTTCAGTCCGTCATAACGCGGCACACCGGTAAGCTTCAAGGCATCATAGCCAACGTAATCATATACCGGTCTTGACAGGTTATCGATCTCATACTTCGATGCACAGAAATACAATCTGGTATTATCTCGAAGTCTGTTCTGTGCGATCGCGATCTTCTGAACTGACATGCCATGCTGAACGCAACAGACATGGAAATGCGTCAGATCTCTGATATAAGATGAATTTGTAAGTGTATATCCGTTAAATGCATATACTGTTGAATTCGATATAACCATCATATCCGCATACAGGAAAACAAGTCTGTGCTTCAAGGAGTCACGAACCAACGGCTTGTAGCCCTCTTTCTTCAAACGCTTATAATCCGTACTCTTCTTATCGACCAGATAATAATGCTTGATCTTCTTATTCTGCGCACTTGCATATTTGTACAGATACTCGGAAGAATCTCCACCCTTATAGATCTTATCAATATACATCCAGATCGGCTTTCCGGTCATAAACGGTCTGCAGATAAAATACAGAACTCTAAGTAATGCATATTTTCTGGTGTAGTTATTCTTCATCAGCATGTCTTTTAACAGCTTAAGTTCCTTGATAAACTTCTGACGCTTATTGACCTTACGGATGATGATACCCTTTCGTTCCGCTGTCATCATGTATTCTCTGTTATCTCCGAATACCCAATGGCTGCTTCCAAAGGCATTGCAGACACGGCTGAAATGCGATGGATAGCGAATATTGATTGGCTCTAACTGACTTCCGATCGCCGCCTCACAGAATAACTCAGATTCAGACTTATCCTTAACCGGAATCGACAAATGGAATGAGTGCCTCTTACAGATTGCCGCACCAAATGCCTTTGTCAGGCCATATCTCTCATTATACTGGATCTTATATTTCTTATTGTCATACCGGAAATACACTTCATCCACCATTGAATAAAGGATCGGATGAACCGTACCGTCAATCTCCAGCTTACCATCTCTGTAATTTATAAATAATATATTTGTGGAAAGGCTCATCAGAGAGTTAAATAATGTATCTCCAATTCCGTAATAGATCTTTCCTGCGAGGAAGAAACGTTCAAACTTATAGTCTTTTCCGTTTCGAAGGATTCCATATACCCATTTCATCGTATCACCGGTGATACAATCTTTTACCTTATTCCGGTTCAACATGATATTTTCCTCGATCAGACGAAATGCCTGTCCGATCAATTCCAGATATTCTTCACCATGTCCCTCTTCGATCACATGTTTATTCTTATTATCCATGTTTCCATTAAATCTCGCCATAATGGAATACATGAAATTATACTGGATAAATACAGGAATACTTCCATATGTCTCTTTCATTTCCTGTAAAAACGGCATCCAGAAATCAGTAACTGATTCAAAATACCACTCTCTCATATACAGTCCGCGATAGAAAGTATTATCGTGTTCTTCATACTCATACGCTGTTAATGTCGCATATGGCAGAAAACATGTCTTCATCGTCTTCGCCATCAATCGAAGCATAAAATCCCGTTCTGCCTCCAGTCCAAGAGCCGGATCAACCGACTGCTTTTTGAATGCTTCTGCACGGATGATCACGCCACCAAATCCAAATGGAAAACAATCATACTTACTTTTCAGATCAATAATATAAAAGGATTTGATATCCTCTCCATCCGTAACCTTTTTATAATTACGAAACGCTCCAAATGTCTCATCATGAAACGCCTTTGTTATCATATATGTGTCCATGTCATAGCAGTGAACATTTCCTTTTACAAATACTTCTGCCAGATTCGACGAGATATCATCACCTGCATGTATGATCATAATATAATCACCGGAAGCCTTCTCTGCCATCTTCTGGTGTGCGTCCTGCTCGGATACATACGTTTCTTTATTTACTTTACTTGTAAATGCATGATTTCCGATTCTGGTAATAACATTTTCATACCATGAACGATCGTCCTGTACACGATCTGTATTTAAAATAACCTCCACCTCATAGGAAGCTGTTACCGAGTCTTTTTTACCATTATTATATTTCTTATCAACATGCTTTCCTGCGACTGTAACCTGATTGTCATGCTCCAGACTATAGGATGCCATTTTCTCAAGTGCTTCCACTGTTGTCTGATTTAATTTCTTATCATCCGACAAATAGCAAATAATCGATAATTTCATTTTCATTTCTCCTGCACTTTTCTATTACTTCATACGCATTTAGACTTATGTCAACTTACAAATAGACATACAGTAATATTGTACATAAATTTTACATATAACGCAAGTGCAAGATATTGGCTGTATTCAGCGTTTTAATCTTATATTCATTATTCTCTTGATTTCATTTATGATCTGTGCTATAAAGTAAACAGTGTTTACCATTTGAACAAAAAGGAGTGAGAACAATCCGAGAAAGTACAAAAGCAACAAGAGAAGCCATCCTTACAAGTGCCAGAGAAATCTTTTTGGAGTATGGTTATCAGGATGCTTCAATGCGAAAAATTGCAGCACGGGCAGGTATAACCCCGGGAGCGATCTATAAGCACTTCTCCGGTAAGGAGGATATGTTTGAAGAGATTTTTGCTGAAAGTGGCAATAAACTTATGCAGCTCACAGAATCCATGTTAAATATAGATTTTTCTGCCATGTCTGATGACCAGCTGATTCAGATCTTATATTCACGAATATCGGTCCGCACCTTCGAACTGTTAGAAGGTGACATGCAGTTATTTCATATGCTGCTGAAAAATGATTCAGGTACATATCTGAACCGTTTTCGTAAAATCTATATCGACCGCTGCGTCCCATTCAGCCTGCAGTATTATTCAGAATTATACAGACGCGGGCTGGCATCAAATATGTTATCGGAGAAAACGATATACATGCTCTCATCTTCCGAATTCTCTATGGTCTGCGATTTAATCGCAGATGATGACTGTAAGAACGGAATCACATCTGAGAGCAAACAGGCATTTTTAGAGGCAATGAATATTCTGCTTCACGGACTGGAAGCGGAACTTGGAATAAGAAAACAGGAGGACCCAGAACATGGAAAAAATTAAGATTGAAAAAGGAACCGTACAGGAAACACTGTTGATTCCTCTGTATGGAAGAAAATATGCTATGGATCTCTATCCGGATCTCTTCATGGATCATGACTGCCAGGCGCTTCTCGATAGAATTGATTTTACAGTTCCGGACAATATGAAAGGTATGCTGGGAAATATCGGCTGCATTATGGGTGCGACCAGACAATATGATATGGCAAGCGCCTGTCGTGCTTATCTGAAAGCACACCCAAATGCCTGTGTTGTAAACCTCGGCTGTGGCCTTGACACCACATTCCACCAGGTCGATAACGGAAAGGCCAAAGGCTACAATCTGGATTTTCCGGATACCATTGCGATCCGGAACGAGCTGCTCGGCAACCATGAACGGGAGTTCAACATTGCCTGTGATCTGAACGATATATCCTGGTTCGATCAGATTGATTTCCACCCTGAAGATGGCATCGTATTCTTTGCATCCGGCGTATTCTACTACTTTAAAAAGACCGATGTGGAAAAGCTGTTTACCGCCATGGCAGAACATTTCACCGGTGGAAAACTGGTCTTTGATGCAACGAAGAAAAAAGGACTGAAAAGTATGCTGAAGACCTGGTTAAAGGGCTTTGAAATGAAAGATATCAATGTGTATTTCAGCGTAGACGATGTACATACTTTAAAGGAATGGAGCGGTCATATCTCATCTGCAGTGAGCAACCCATATCTGACAGGTTACCGTCCGCTGGACATGCGCTATGGTTTTATTACAAATATAGTTTTCCGTTATCTGGATCGATCAAAAATGTGCCAGATCATCGAATTGGAATTTGATTAATATGGAGGCAGCTTAAAATGGAATATGGATTTACGCAGAAATTATTTGGATATTTCTATCACAGCTCCTGTATGAAACAGGCAGCAAAACAAAAACTGGATATTAATAAAAAAGCGATCAAGCAGGAATATGTATCTATTATGAAAAATGCAAAGGGCATCGGCAAATCCAGACTCATGAGTTCCTATTGCATGGGGGCATATTTTATCGCCTTAAACCGTAAGACATCCCTGTCACCGGAAGCCTGCTATGAACTGTACAAGGATGGCTTATCTTCCAATCGGCTGTTCCATATGGTTCTTGGAAACGTTGACAGCTATCTCGATAAAAAGAAGCTGCCGGACAGACTGAAATGGTCAGCAGATTCTCATTTACGCCGATATGAAAATGACTGGGTCGTTGATATCATTGAGGGAACTCCACAGGATGATTTTGAACTTGGTTATGATTATCATACCTGCGGCATCTGTAATCTGTGCCGGGATGAAGGATGCTTTGAACTGGCGAAATATCTCTGTCGGATGGACTATGTTCTCGCGGATATGATGCAAATGAAGCTCACCCGGACGAAGACAATCGCCGAGGGCGCAGATCTCTGCGATTTCAGATACAGTAGAAAATAAATCGAAAAACGATATGTACAAATTAGCATAATCTGTCAAAAAATGCAGACGGTCATCTGTGCAAAAAAAGATGCAGAATTGATTCATTTCTTATGCTTTTTTGAGTGTCTTTCTATGCAGTGCAGTTATAGACTTAACAGCAGTTACAAAGGAGGACATATTATGTTACATATATTCGGAAGTATGGTAAAGAAAAGAACTGTCATATCACTTGCAGTCCTTTACATAGTATTATTAATGATTGTAATCATCGCAGGAAAGATCAAAAAAATGAAGTTATCATCAGAAAATATATCTGCTTCCACTACCGGCAGCGATGAAGCCACCGAACTGTCAGCACAGGCAGTACAAACTTCAACCCGGAGATCAGATAATAATTCAGAATCATCCGATCTTGATACTCAGGCAGTTCTTCAAACACTTGCTTCTGCTACAGAGGCGGAAAATAATGGGCTCTTAACTCTGGTCAATATGTCTCACACATTACCATCTGACTGGAGCGTAGATCTGGTACAGCTCCGAAATGGTCAATCCATTGACCGCCATGCATATGATGGCTTACAGGCTATGATGGATGATGCCAGAGCCGAAGGTCTTGATCCACTTATCTGTTCATCTTACCGGACACAGGAAAAGCAGGAACAGCTCTACACGAATAAATACAATTCTTATATCGAACAGGGCTATAGCGGTGATGATGCAAAAGCCTATGCCGCTACCTGGGTCGCCTATCCCGGAACCAGCGAACACCAGCTCGGACTTACCGTTGATATCTGTTCTGTCAGCAACCAGAATCTGGATGATTCACAGGGAGACACCGCTACCCAGCAATGGCTCATGGCAAACTGCTACAAATATGGTTTCATTCTCCGCTATCCTTCTGATAAATCCGATATTACAGGAATCTCTTATGAGCCATGGCACTACCGCTATGTTGGTAAAAATGTGGCACAGGAAATCCACGATAAAGGAATTTGCCTGGAGGAATATCTGGAAATACAGCAATAAATATAAAAAACTGTTCCTTGGTTTTACATTTATATTAGAAAATCCAGATACGGCATTTCTGCCATATCTGGATTTTCTACTAAAATATACATGTTACCTGTTCTGCCTATGTCTTTATTCTATGATTGCCTTAATCTCAGCTTCACTCATTTCGGTTACATCCATGATCTGCTCTAAGGAATAGCCTTTCTTATGCATTTTCAGGATAATATCAGCTCTTTCTTCAGATTTTCCTTCTAATCTTCCTTCAGACCTTCCAATGGCCTTGCCTCGTGCCTCGCCTATTTTTTCGCCTTCTGCTCTGCCAGCAATCATTCCCGCGGCTTCGCCCTTTACATATCCCATTTCTTCTACGCCTTCACTCAGATTGCACATGATCTTCACCCCATCTCTTATACCGCGTCTCTCTACCGGTATGTCATACTCCTGTTTCATAAGCTTCAATTTTTGTTCTGCCGTCATTGTCTGCGATAGTAACGCTCCAAGCAATCGATGCAGTTCATATCTTTCTTCCTTTGGTGGAATCTCCTTCGCCAGCCCGATCATCACGATATTAGGGATCTCCAGATTGCCTTTCCAGTCCTGATCTCCAAGCAGATCATCTTTTACCATATGAATATGGCTTAGGCTGTTCTCTTTCATATTCATACAAATCCAGATCGAATATACCTGTTTGATCTCGTTATAGTCGGAACCTGTGAATTCCCGATCTTTCTGGGAAGATACCAGCCTTGCGGCGTAAAAGATTGCTCGATTTAAGATAAAGTACTTTGTCGGTTCATCCTTTTGTGCTTCCAGATTAATGATCATTTTTGCCAGTCCGTCCCGCATCCGTACATAGAAAATGATGTCAAAATACACCTTTCCCTCATCGATCTCGGAACTTTCTGTATTCAGCCCGACAATCCATTCACCGGTTCCGGAATCCACTGTTTCTTTGTTCGTTAATCCGGGTTCTACCGGAACCTGGCTGATATACGGTTCGCCCTCGATCAGCGAAGCGACCGTCTCTGCATCCATGCCTTTAAATTCGTCTACTATTCTTATCAGTATATGCGCCAGTATGATCTTCTGACCCAGTAGCCGTTTGGCGCTGGCATCATACTGTGCTTTCTGATATGTCGCATCAGCGGAATATATTAATTCGTTATCCATGTCCCATCTCCTTTCCTGACAGAACAGAATAACATGCATATCTTAATATATTGCCGCCGTCTCTCCATGTTTGATTGTAACGGATATCCGAGGGGAAAACAAGTTTAACCATAAAAAATCCGGATACAACATCTCATATCATATAAAATATAACAAAACCCCTGCCTGCTATAGATTCATATATTTCTCATATCCATAACAGGCAAGGGGTTTATAAATTCAGTTCCTTATTATTTTATCTTCCATGTCTTTACATATCCGATGGATTTCTTTTTCAACTGTTTCTTTAAAGCAATCTTTGCTTTCTTTGTGCCTTTCACAGTAATGGTTGCTTTCTTATTAATGCCCTTGAATGCATTCTTACTGATGGTCTTCAGCTTTCCAGCCGTAACGGTGATCTTCTTCAGGTTCTTGCAACCAGAGAATGCTTCTTTACCGATCTTCGTTACATTGCTTCCGATTGTAACTGTTGTCAGCTTCTTATTGCCCTTGAATGCTTTATCAGAAACCGCAGTTACTTTATAAGTAACGTATTTCACTTTTACAGTTGCAGGAATGGTAAGTTTCTTGGCTTTCTTGTCGACAAAAAAGGCGCCGGAAATTAAGAGGAAATAAATTTATGTACAATGAAAATAAAAACAATAATATCATGACCACATCAGAATATAACAGGTCAAAGTCTTCTATTACAAATATTAAACAGCTTTTCCCATCCCGAACCAACGATGAATATCTATTAGAATTAAAGAAGAATCCATCCATTTACCGGACATATCTGAACTGGCCTGACAAATGGAAATCGCGCTTTCTCGAATTCATGGAAGGGAAGAAAAGTCTGCCATTAACCTATGATCCATTTTTTAAGAAACTATCAGAGTAAAAGGGGAAAAGGGAAGTACATTCACCTATCAGGATCTGAAAACCGTTTATACGATCGTAATGTTTGAAAACAGCCCGAATGAATGTAAGACTGCCGACTTGGCTGACATTTATCTGCATCATGGAAAAGCAGCATTTGATACCGGGATCGACCTTCGTCTTCTACAGGAATACTATGTCGTTGCCCTTGACGTCTTCCGAAAAAGTAAGTATTCTAAAGATATCAACGAACTTAACGCATGGTTATCCCTGTTAACGGCAACTACCATGGATGACCTTGCAGCACTGATATCCGACTATCCATGGATGGAGACTATCTGCATGGATATGTCAGAATATCTGTATCACCCGGAGGAGGTTGTTACCATGTTTTCTGAAGCATTACGAAAATTGGATGAGAATACCGTCAACTACATGATCGATGAGCTGAAAAAAGAACGGGATGAAGCCATCGCTGAAAAAAATGCAGCAGTATCTAAAATGAATGCTACCTTATCTGAAAAAAATGATGAGATTGCAAGATTAAAGGCTCAACTTGCTGAACGAAACAAATAAAATCTTATTTATATATAATAACAAGCAGAAAACTCCTGATATTATACTTGTTATGTAGCAAACCTATCCGAGTGCCGGTTCTTAAGCAGCGTCCCTTGCTGCCTTACGTACCGTTGCACCGAGGATAGAGCGCAAGCGTTTTGCGTAATAACAATGTATAATATCAGGAGTTTTCGTCCGTCTGCATCACTCAAATTGATGCTCTTTATAGTGATGGGCTTCCTCCAGCATCATATCCTTGACCTTCATGAGTCGCACCTGCGTGCTTCGCTCATTCTCATCAAGCTTCATGCTGATATATCGGATGCCCTCCTTTGTCTCAGGAATGATAACATGCTCCAGCGCATTTACACGTCGTCTGGTCTTCTCGATCTCCGATGCCAGAAGCTGACAGGATTTCTCGATCTCCGCCAGTTTCAGCATATCCGGAAGGATGTCAGCAAGTGACTTTACTGCATCATCCAGATCACCGGAGGTAAATGCAAAACCGTAAGAATAGATATCATTCTCATCCGCACTTTTTGTTGTATATTCAAATACCGGAATATCTACACTCATAACATTTCGATCCTTGCAGGTAAGCTGGACTTCCTGTTTCGGTGCCATCAGTGCCGTATGAAGGATCTGTTCAGACATGCCGGCTTTTGCTATGACAAAATTCGTATTGGCGGCCTTGATACCGGCCTCAACCTTCTCACGAAGCGCCATATTCTCTCTTGCCATATCAAGGAACTGCCGCATCAGCTCATCTCGTTTATCTTTTAACAGCTTATGGCCTCTGGTTGCCGTAACAAGCTTCTTCTTTAAACGGGTCAGTTCCATTCTGGTAGGATTTACCTGTGTAGCTGCCATTTTTGCCTCCTTATAAAGTCAACTCGAAGCGCTCCACCTCGCCTAACGGCTCGTAGCGCTCTTCCGTTTATTAACTCAAAGCGCTCCACCTCGCCTAACGGCTCGTAGCGCTCTTCCGTTTATTAACTCGAAGCGCTCCACCTCGCCTGTCGGCTCTAGCGCTCTTCCGTTTATTAACTCGAAGCGCTCCACCTCGCCTGTCGGCTCGGTGGGTTCTGTCGAACCATGCTCGTATCCTTGCAAATCGTCTGCTATGAGCAAGCTCAAGCATCCCATTTGCAAGTCTACTCACGCGCTTCTCGTTACTTTCCATAATACATATCTAACCACTTATCATCGATACGTTTCAGTTCTGCACGAGGCAGGATCGATAACAGCTTCCAGCCGATGTTTAATGTCTCTTCGATACTTCTGTCTGTCTCATAACCCTGAGATACATATTCCTTTTCAAATGCTTCTGCAAACTTTGCATATAAAATATCGATATCCGACAATGCTGATTCACCAAGGATCGTCATAAGCTCCTTCGCATCCTTACCACGGGAATATGCCGCAAATAACTGGTTCATGGTGCTGGAATGATCTCCTCTTGTCTTTCCCTCACCGGTACCCTTATCCTTCAGACGTGACAGGGATGGAAGTACATCGATCGGTGGTGTTATGCCCTTTCTGTAAAGCTCACGGCTTAAAATGATCTGTCCCTCTGTGATATATCCTGTTAAGTCAGGAATTGGATGTGTCTTATCATCCTCAGGCATGGTAAGGATCGGGATCATTGTGATACTACCGTTCTTGCCACGCTGTCTTCCTGCTCTTTCATATAAGGTTGCAAGGTCTGTATACATGTATCCGGGATATCCACGACGACCCGGAACCTCTTTTCGGGCTGCAGATACTTCTCGTAACGCATCTGCATAGTTTGTGATATCCGTCAGGATAACCAGTACATGCATGTTCTTTTCAAATGCAAGATATTCCGCAGCGGTCAGTGCCATACGAGGGGTAGCGATACGCTCAACCGCAGGGTCATTTGCAAGGTTGATGAACAGTACAGTTCTGTCGATCGCGCCTGTCTCCTTGAAGCTCTCCGTGAAGAAGTTCGCTTCTTCGAAGGTGATACCCATAGCTGCAAATACTACGGCGAATGGTTCATCTGTTCCACGTACCTTAGCCTGTCTTGCGATCTGGGCTGCTAGCTTCGAATGTGGAAGTCCTGATGCTGAGAAGATCGGCAGCTTCTGTCCTCTTACCAGTGTATTTAATCCATCAATAGCAGAGATACCTGTCTGGATAAATTCCGATGGGTAATTTCTGGCTGCCGGATTCATTGGCAGACCATTGATATCTCTTCTCTCCTCTGGAAGGATATCCGGTCCTTTATCGATTGGTCTTCCCAGTCCGTCAAATACACGGCCAAGCATATCTTCTGATACGCCAAGCTCCATGCTTCGTCCAAGGAATCTTACTTTACTGTTTGAAAGGTTAATACCTGTTGAATTCTCAAATAACTGTACCAGTGCATCTTCACCATTGATCTCAAGAACCTTGCATCGTCTGACTTCGCCGCTTGCAAGCTCGATCTCACCAAGTTCATCATAGGTGACATTTTCTACACCATGTACCAGCATCAGAGGTCCTGCAACTTCCTGTATGGTTCTATATTCTTTTGGCATGTGCTTAGTCCTCCTTTGCTATGGCTGCTTCCAGTTCCTGATGAAGTGCCTTTATGATCTTGTCATATTCTGCTTCCACATCTTCCGGATGTGTATATTTGAAACGTCCGATCTTCTCACGAACCTCCATGTTCAGAATATTCTTTATAGTTGCACCACTCTTCAAGGCCTCTGATGATTCCTCATAGAATGCCAGCACAAGTTCCATCATGCGGAACTGCTTATCCAGTGGTGTGTAGGTGTCGATCTCATGGAATGAGTTCTGATGCAGGAAGTCCTCACGGATAGATCTGGCTGCTTCCATCTTCAGACGGTCGCCTGCAGATAAGGCATCCATACCAACCATCTTAACGATCTCATCCAGCTCTGCTTCTTCCTGTAATAATGTCATAAGCTTCTGACGATCTTCCATCCAGTGCTCATTGACATTTTCCTCAAACCATTTTCCCATGTTATCTACATACAACGAATAACTGGTCAGCCAGTTGATCGCCGGGAAATGTCTCTTGTAAGCCAGTGCGGAATCCAGTCCCCAGAATACCTTAACGATACGAAGGGTTGCCTGTGATACCGGCTCTGAAATATCACCACCGGGAGGTGATACGGCTCCGATTACGGATAAGGCTCCGGTTCTTCCTTCCGAACCAAGTGTCTTAACCATACCGGCACGCTCATAGAACTGTGCCAGACGGCTTCCTAGATATGCAGGATAACCTTCCTCACCGGGCATCTCCTGTAAACGTCCTGACATTTCTCGAAGTGCTTCTGCCCATCTGGAAGTAGAGTCAGCCATCAGCGCAACGGAATATCCCATATCACGGAAATATTCTGCGATCGTAATACCGGTGTAAATAGAAGCCTCTCTGGCTGCAACCGGCATATCCGATGTATTTGCGATCAGAACGGTTCTCTCCATCAGGGAGTATCCTGTCTTCGGATCCTTCAGTTCAGGGAACTCGTTTAATACATCTGTCATCTCGTTTCCACGTTCACCACATCCGATGTATACAACGATATCGGCTTCTGCCCATTTTGCAAGCTGATGCTGGATAACGGTCTTTCCACTACCGAATGGTCCGGGAACTGCTGCTACACCACCCTTTGCGATTGGGAAGAATGCATCGACAACTCGCTGTCCTGTGATAAGCGGCATAACCGGCGGAATCTTCTCTGCATAAGGACGACCCTTACGAACCGGCCATTTCTGCATCAGTGTCAGTTCCTTATCACCCTTTGCTGTCTCAATCACACATACAGTCTCTTCTACTGTGAAATCTCCGCTCTTGATCTCTTTTACAGTTCCTTCTATACCATATGGAACCATGATCTTCTGAGTTACGACAACTGTCTCCTGTACGGTTCCGATCACATCTCCGGCCTCTACCTTGTCCCCTGCCTTAACGCATGGAACAAATGGCCATTTGATATCTCTCTTTAATGATGGAACTTCAACGCCTCGCTGCAAATTATTTCCACAGATTTTCATGATATCATCCAGAGGTCTCTGGATACCGTCATAGATACTGCTGATCAGTCCCGGTCCAAGTTCTACGGACAGCGGCATTCCGGTTGACTCTACCGGTGCACCCGGTCCAAGTCCTGATGTCTCTTCGTAAACCTGAACAGATGCCTGATCTCCATGCATCTCTATGATCTCGCCGATCAGTCGGCTCTCACTTACTCTGACAACGTCATACATATTCGCGTCACGCATTCCCTCTGCGATAACAAGAGGTCCTGCAACTTTTTTTATCTTACCTGTTGCCACGTTTTCTGGTCACGCTCCTTCCTAGTTTCCACTGAACAGAATGTCCGAACCGACTGCCTGTTCTACGGATTTCTTTACTCCATTTATACCCGCGGATGTATTACCGGAAACTCCTGGGATCAGGATGATCGCCGGAAGCATCTGCGTCTTATATCTCTCTATCTCTTTCTTGATCTGCTCTGCCATGCTCTCTGTTACATAGATAACGGCATATCCACTTTCTGCCAGTCTTCTGAGCTGTGTACTGCCCTGTTCTGCATCGGATACCGGGAAGGTCTCAAGTCCCAGAGTCGCAAAGCCATAGATGCTGTCATATTCACCTAATACTGCAATTCTATACATACATTTCCCTTACCCTTTCCCTGATTGCATCATCCGGCAGATGATTTAACTTTCCGGTCAGGATGATCCTGACTGTCTTAATCTCATTCTGCCTTGCAAGTACATAAGCAACAAGTGGTCCAATCGTAAATGAATTATATTTCTGTGGCCGGATCGCCTCTATGATCCGGTTGTCGCACCAACGTTCAAATGCGGATGAACTGTCTGATAATGCCGCAGCTCCACCGGAATACGGTGTTTCTTCCAGATATTTGATCACATCCGGCATGCCGGAAAGTGCTGCCCGCATCAGCCGTTCCACATTGAGCGTCTGACATTCCTCCATCGCACGTCTCATAAAATCCAGTCCTTTTTCTGTCTTTACAGAACGGACTGCGATCTTGATATTTGCAACTGCCACAACTGTCTCTGCATATTCTTTTAATAATGCATCTCCATTCTTCTCCGCTGCCGCAAGCATTGCTCGCATGGCTGCCCGATCGATGATAACATCACACATCTGACCATCTCCGGTATGCACCAGACACTCATATGCCTCTAACGCGCATTCCCGCATAGATTCCGGTAATGACTGGAAATCTTTATTTTTAATGATCTCGACTAATGCTTCACCCGAAACAGATGCATTGTCATAAAATACATTTGCCTGAACTTCTCCGTCTACAACGGTTTTGATCGCTGCCTTCAGATTATGAAAACTATCCTGGATCAACAATACGTCAAATACTGTCTGATCGGATACCATCTCCTTGACCAGTGTCCATGTTTTTTCCAGTTCCCTGTTCAAAATGGTCTCTGCATCCTGCACTCCGGCTTCTGTATCACCCCAGCCTTTTTCACCTAAGAACTGAAGGCAGTCCGCATATGTTTTCTGGGCGATCAACTGCTCGATCACAGCCTGTGAAAACAGGGACATCTCAAGTGCCCGGATCCTGGCAACAGCATATATATATTTGTCTGCCATTTTTCTACCTCCCTTATGTGAATAACAGGGAATTTAATTTGTCTGCCATTTCTTCTTTCTGCGCATGGAACATGGCAGCTAATGAACAATTCTCCTCGATACCGCCATAGATCAGGATAAATCCTCCGTCTATATCACTGGCTTTATCTGCGAGCGTCAAATCTCCTCCATGTGCTTTTGCTATCTCTGATACCCGTTTTGCAAATCCTGCCGGAAGCCGCTCCATATCTTTGGCTGAGAAGCTGATCTGTCCACTCTTCGGCTGTACTGCATTTCCGATCATACGCTCCATCATATGGAAATATCTGTCAACTTCCATATCGATCATTCCGTTATAGGCTTTACCTATCACTTCATTGATGATCTCCTGCTTTGCCTTTAAGACTGTCTGGCGTTTCTTCAGGTCGGCAGAGGATTTTGCCCTTGCCTTTCCGTCCGATTTTACATGGCTGACCTTTTCAGCCGAACCCGCCTTGATCTTATCTGCTTCCACCTTTGCATCTTCTATAATCTGATCTGCCTTTTTCTGTGCATCTTCAAGGATCATATCGGATTGAGTGTTTGCTTCTTCCAGAATCTGTTCAACGATCTTCTCTAATCCTGTCATACAAATCCTCCTGTACTACTTGTTCAATCATGTTTCAAATCTGCGCCTGTTTTATACCGGTACACCATTAATTGCAAGAATTGATACGAGCAGAGCAAGGATCGCATATGTCTCTACCATTGCAGGGAAAAGCATTGCTTTACCGAACTGATCCGGTTTCTTTGCTACAATACCAACTGCTGATACAGCGGTTTTTCCCTGATGCATAGCGGATACAAGACCAACTAATGCGATTGGAAGACATGCTGCAAGGATCAGTAATCCGGTCGCTGTTGAAAGCTCTGCAGGAGCACCATTTAAAATACCGATCTTTGATAAAGCGATGAATCCTACCAGCAGTCCATAGATACCCTGTGTACCGGGAAGAAGCTGGATGATAAGAACCTTTGCGAATTTGCTTGGATCTTCACTTACTACACCTGATGCAGCCTGACCTGCGATACCTACACCATAAGCAGATCCCATACCTGCCAAAATAACTGCTAATGCAGCTCCTGTTAAAGCTAAAACTGTACCCATTGTCATATTGATTATTCCTCCTTAATTTCCGTTTTACAGGTTTTCATGCCTGCATTCCCTATATCTATATATTTTGTATTTTCTTTAAATGGATGGAACGCTTCTCCGCCACCCTCATAAAACTTACCAAAGAATTCTACATACTGAAGTCGGCATGTATGAACATAAGCACCTAACATATTGATCGCAAGGTTAAATGTATGTCCGATGATGAATACCAGAATGAATACGATCGCGCCCAATATTCCATCTCCTACCATACTTCCCATCTGGTTGATAACCTGTGCGATAACACCGGTCGCAAGTCCCAGTGCAAGCAGTCTGGAATAAGATAACAGATCAGACAGCCAGCCTGTGATATTGTAAATATCATACAAACCAAGTGCCAGTCGGAGCACCGGATTCTTATGACTTCTGCCGGACATCACAACGATGATCGCTGCACCTAAGATCGTAATGACATAGCTGAAGGTCTTAAGTCCATCTGAAAAATGGAAGCTTACCTGTGCGATCGATGCAAATAAACTGGTTGGCATCAGCATCAGTACCAGACCGATGATGAGCAGATACCAGGATATAACATCTGAGAAGAAGCCTACAAAATCTTTCTTCTTTAAACACATATAACCTTTTAACGCCAAACCGCCGAACAGATGGATCAATCCAAATAACAGGGAGAAGATCAGCATCTTCATCGGGTTGTCAAGCGGTGCAAACCATACCGGTGCGATCGTGATCTCATGATGGAAGAAGGTTCGTGATACGACTGCTACCACATCTCCAAAATATCCTCCAAACAAGATACCCCATATCAATGTCGATATACCGCAATATTCAAATAATGTCAGCGACTTCTTCATGCCATCTCCCATCTTCGGGAACTTCCGAAGCAGGATGAAACATGCAAGGAATATAATAAGTCCATATGCCGCATCCGATAACATCAATCCGAAAAAGAATACATAGAATAAACTCATCGGTGTCGTCGGATCCATCTCGCCTCTGGCAGGAAGTCCATAGGATTCCAGGATTCCTTCTGCCGATGCAAATGGCATCTTATTACTTAACTGTACCGGTGCCGGTTCATCCTCAGGTATCTCGCCGGTCTCCACCATCAGCACGAAATTCTGATTCAGTTCTTCTTTTACCTTTTCCTCATCCCGTTCCAGCACATAACCGGTTATGATAAATGTACTGTTCGACTGAAGCAAGGTTCCAAGCACCTGATATTTCTCAGCTCTGATCTTGTAATAATCGGATAAGGTCTTAAGTGCCTGCCTGTTTTCTGCAAATCCGGCAATCTGTTTTTTCAGATCCTCGATCTCATCCTCATACCCCTCTATCGTGAGTCGGTATTTCTTGATCTTATTCTCCGGCGTCCGTTTTGAAAAATACGACATCCGGGTAAATCCTTCTGCCCTTAAGGCTTCTTCCAGTCTTTCCGTCTCTGTTTTCAAACATACCACAAATATACATGTCTGATCTTTATCAGAAGATATCACCGTGATCTCATGAGCTGATAACTCCGGCTGCCTTTTTGCAACCAGTTCTTCTATCATATTCTCTGTAAGACCGGGTCCTAAGCTTCCCATGATCACATCTGTATGTTCGGTTCCGGTCGTATTGATCGGAACATCCATATTGATCCACGGTTTCAGTCCATCGATCGCAAGCTGACATTTGGCAATCTCTGCTTTGCAGTTTCCAATCTTCTTATCCTTTTCCCGGATCTTCTGCACAATCATATTATAATCATGCCGATTCTCAACAATATCTTTATATACAGAATCGTCTACATCAGCTTTGCCTGCAAGTGCCTGCAGCATCGATGTCTTTTCCGGTGCATATCTGCCAAGGATCTCTAAAGCTTCGTCGGTATTCTGGACTCGTTTTTCATATTTGGAACGCTGACTGGTTGTGTTGATCTTCTTAAATACATCCGTCTCATCCCCACCGGCCCGGATCTCCAAAGCTCCCATGGACTGGAGTTTCTCCAATATGGCTTTTCTGTCTTTCTTCATGGCGCATATGTCAATCTTTTTTATAGCCAATACCGCCATAATGATTACCTCCCTTCTGCATCCTGATATTCAAGCATTTACAATAGCTGCTTGATCACAAGCTCTACGGCTTCACCCTCTCGCTCGGATGCACGTTTTTTTAAGGAAGCAATCTCGTCGGATGCTTCTTTCAAAGCTTTTTCTGCAAGATCAGTTTCCAGTTTCTTCTGGTCGACCGCGATAGCCGCCATATCTGTTTTAGAACCTGCATTTGCATCTACGATCATCGCATTTGCCTTTTCCTTTGCTTCCGCCTGAATTGCTTCTGCTTTTTTACCGGCTTCTTTTACGATCTCGGCTGCCTTTGCTTCTGCATCTTCTAATGTCTTCATGGCTTCCTGTAGCATAATTTCTCCCTCCGTAATTATTAATCTCGGCATGAAATGCCGCTCTGCTAATATTTTATTATGTTAGTGTGCTCTTTTCAAGCAATATTTATCTTCTTTTATAGATTTTTCATCAAAAGGTCATGAAATTTTACGGGTTTTTAAGGCATTTTTGACAAACAATACAAACTGTCAAATTTAGTTTAACCATTTTTCACGTCATTTTGCACAATTTTAAGGTAAAAATACAAAGACCGGATGAGGGCATCTATATCTTTATTTCGCAGAACACTCTCGCTCTGTTTTACACGTAGCGGTTCTAAGCTCACTGCTTACGCAGTTCACTAAGTACCGACGTGTAAAAATGTCTGCTACATAAAATATAGATGCCCTCATCCGGTCTTTTGTATTTTTATTCTACCACATTACCAGTATCAACTCGCCTGTCGGCTCAAACAAGCACTCACATTTGCTGGTATATGCAGTTCATATCGAAATCCTCGATAATATCTTCTGACTGCGGTCTTATTATATGGTTGTTGTTATTTTACATACATTAAATCCCAATGCAAAAAACATCATCTATCAGGGCAGGATATATATACCTTTATTTCGCAGAACACTTTCGTTCTGTTTCACACGTAACGGTTCTAAGCTCACTGCTTACACAGTTCACTAAGTACCGACGTGTGAAAAGGTCTGCTACATAAAGTATATACATTCCACCCTGATAGATGATGTTTTTCTTACTACTTATAATCTTCTATAAATTACATATCCCTTATCCGCAAATGTTCCAGTGCTAACTCGCCTGTCGGCCCAGACCGGCACTCACATTTGCTGGCATATGCAGTTTATAGTATTTTTCCTTACTCTTCAATCATCTTGATTCTTCTGATATGACGTTCGTCATTTGAGAATGGTGTGTCAAGGAAGGTGTCAACAATCTTGAGTGCCAGTCCCGGTCCGGTTACACGGGCACCCATTGCAAGGATATTGGCATCGTTATGCTCTCTTGTCGCCTGTGCACTGAAGCAATCGCCACAAAGTGCCGCACGGATTCCCGGTACTTTATTTGCTGTAATAGAGATTCCGATTCCTGTTCCGCAGATCAGGATTCCTCGCTCACATTCTCCGTCTGCTACTGCATGTGCAACTTTCTTTGCATATACCGGATAATCAACGGATTCCTCGCTGTAGCATCCGTAATTCTTGTATTCCAGTCCTCTTTCTTCCAGATGCTTGATCACATCCTGCATTAATCCGTATCCACCATGGTCACATCCAAGTGCTATCATATTCTTTGTCCTGCCTTTCTTGTTTTCAAAATCTTTTCGGTTGGTTGTCACCCAACCCGTTTTTTCTATGTTAACTTTTTTCATTATATCATGATTCGCACCTTTGGTGCTTACCGTTGCTTCGCAACTATCATGATCCAATTCGTCGTTCACCAATCATGCAAGCATGTTGGTTCTCTTGCACTCATTATATCGTGAGCATAGCTCACTCAATGCATTCCGTAAAATCAGCATCCTTGCAAGCAAATAATTTTGCATTCATTATATCATGTGCTTCGCACATTCTATGCATTCCGCAAAATCAACATCCTTGCGAGCAAATAATTTTGCGTTCATTATATCATGTGCTTCGCACATTCTATGCATTCCGCAAAATCAGCATCCTTGCGAGCAAATAATTTTGCGTTCATTATATCACACCGATATAATTCTATGTCCTGCTGCTTTGATCAGTCGGTTCATGATCGCATATCCCATATCACCTTCCCGGAAGGATTCACTGTAAATATAGTCTGCGCCGATATCATCACACAAACGAAGCAGCCGGTACAGGGATGAAGATACCGTAATTTCATTCTTTTTGCTTCCCGCATCAAGGACATTTTCACAGGAATATAAATCCGTATTTTCTGTATCACACAGAACTGCCGTCTTATATCCTTCTGCCTGCTTACAAGCAACCAGCTCTGCAATCTTTGCGGCAACCTTTTCCCGCTCACCCTCTACGATCGTGAGTTTTCCCTTCGGTGCATAATGTGTGTATTTCATACCCGGAGCTTTTGGTCTGACCTTCATATCCACGCTTTCCAGTGCCGGATCGATCATGACATCTCCTAAGATATTCTTGATCATATCCGCTGAGATATAACCCGGACGTAAAATTGTCGGACGATCGCCTGTCACATCTACGATCGTGGACTCAATTCCGATTCCAACCGGTCCGCCATCTAAGATCATATCAATCCTGCCGGACAGATCTTCCTCTACATGTGCTGCTGTTGTCGGTGATGGTCTTCCGGACAGATTTGCACTCGGTGCTGCAATATACACACCTGAATCTTTGATCAGCTTCATAGCTGCCGGATGTGATGGCATACGAATCGCTACCGTTTCCAAACCGCCGGTTGTCTCATGCGGTACAATGTCTTTCTTTTTGAAAATGATCGTCAGTGGCCCCGGCCAGAACGCTTCCATCAGCATCTGTGCCTGTGTGGATACCTCTGCCGCCAACTCCCATACACTTGCCGTATCAGCAATATGTACGATCAACGGATTATCCGATGGTCTTCCCTTGGCACTGTAAATTTTTTCGGATGCCTTTGGATTTAACGCATCTCCACCTAGTCCATATACGGTTTCTGTTGGAAATGCAACCAGTCCACCACTTTTTAATATATCCGAAGCCTTCCGGAATAATTCTTCGTTTTCCAGATCAGCTTTCGCTACTATGGTTTTCATTTTAATTACCAGCCTTACCTGTATAGTCAGGCACATCGCCTGCCAGTCTCATTTTAGCCTTATCCCCTCACAGTGTCAACCTGTGAAAAAGAGCTTCCCGAATCATGGGTATAATCTCTATATTCTCACACTTATACCCTCTATTATATGCTACCATTGGGTATCGCACCTGTTTTTTCGTCTTCATTGCAGTAGTCAACAAAAAGTAGACACATATTTTTAGTTTCTACACATCGCTTAGCAGGCATAGTACTCCCTATACTG
>NZ_WWTL01000019.1:0-26835 GCF_009874105.1 Clostridium sp. BIOML-A1
ATACGAGATTGCGATCCATGGCCTGAAAGGAATCTCGGCCAGTATAGGAGCGGATGATATGGCTCAAGCGGCTGCGAGATTGGAAGTTGCATGCCGGCATGAAGAAACAGCATGGACGGAGATAGATAGGAAACATGCCAATACAATGCGTCAATACAGAGACCTTTTGAGACAGATAAAAAAATGGCTTGCGAATATAGAATCAGATGGTACAATAGAAACTACAGGAGTCACAGATATAACAGAAGTGCTTATAATACTCGACAGAATGAAACAGGAAGCCTATGATTACCGGGAACAGGCGGCATGTGAGGATTTGAAAAAGCTATATCACATTAAAGTGCCGGCGATTCAAAAAGAATTGGGAACCGGATATTTTGGCATCCTGGACAGGCTGCATACATATATATCAGATTATGATATGGATAAGGCATATGATGTGATTGAAAAACTCGAGACGGATATTAGGAGGATGCTTTAGTGAAAAGGACAGTTTTGGTTATAGATGATGACAAGATGATATTGGATATGATACAGGGTGTTCTTGCAGACAAATTTGATGTGTCTGCGGTAAATGATGGACAAAAGGCATTCCGCGTACTGGAGCGTGTACGTCCGGATATTATTCTTCTGGATTTGAAAATGCCCGGAATGGATGGGTATGATGTGATATCCAGACTGAAGGTAAATCAGGAGTATAAGAATATTCCGGTAATCTTTCTGACTGCGGTAACAGATGAATATTCCGAAACGAAATGTTTTGAAGCCGGTGCAGAAGATTATATCTGTAAACCATTTACAGCGAATGCGCTCACAGCTCGTATAGAGCGCGTATTAAATATACAGGATTGTGTACTTTCATAATAGGGTAGAAACCATGGGAAAAGAAACTAAGACAAATGCTATGCGTATTCTGGATCGTATGAAGATTCCATATACGCTGAATCAATATCAGTGTGATGAATTTATAGATGGTGTTCATGTAGCAGATCTGCTTGGACAGAGTTATGACGAAAGCTTTAAGACGATTGTAACGATTGGGAAAAGCCGGTCATATTATGTATTTGCACTTCCAATCGATAAGGAGATTGACCTGAAAAAGGCAGCTAAAGTAGTAGGAGAAAAGAATCTGGAACTGCTTCCGGTCAAGGATATCAATAAAGTGACCGGTTATATCAGAGGCGGTTGTACACCGATCGGAATGAAAAAGCAGTACAAAACAGTTATACACGAAAGCGCAAAACTGCTTCCGCAGATGATCGTATCAGGTGGAAGACTGGGAGAACAGATTTTGTTGAAACCGGATGACCTGCTTCGTGCGGTGAACGGAGTGTATGCGGATATTATAAAGGAGTAAGTTAGGGAGTTCTTATGATAAAGGTATCAGTAATCGTACCGGTATATAATGGAGAAAAATATCTGGAACAATGTCTGGACAGTATTTGCAATCAGACATTGCAGGAGATTGAGATCATATGTGTGGATGATGGTTCAACCGATTCATCCTGGGATATTTTAAATCGATACAAAGATCAGGATGACCGTATTCAGTTGTACAGGCAGCAGAACCTGTATGCAGGTGTTGCCAGAAACACAGGAAAATCGCATGCAACAGGTGAATATTTGGTATTCTGGGATTGCGATGATTTCTTTGAACCGGATGCATTGGAAAAAATGTATGGTAAAGCAAAGGCTGTAGATGCAGATGTTTGTGTATGTGGTGGAAATCAATTTCTGGAGTCAAAACAGAAATTATATCCATGGCCGCCGTATCTCTCGGTCAAAAATATACCGGAGACAGATACATTTAATCGTTTTACAAATCCGGATCATTATTTGAATTTTACGAATGCAGCAGCCTGGAATAAGATATTCAAACGGTCTTATATTGAACGGCTAAAACTGGATTTCCAACCGGTTCGTAATGGTAATGATGTATATTTCACAGTAAATGCGATTGGACTTGCGGATCGAATCACTGTATTGGATGAAAAACTGGTTAATTACAGAGTAAATCAGGCGAGTGGACTTGTTTGTTCTATTTCTAAATCACCTTTGTCGCCGATTCAGGCATGGATGGATATTGCTGAGAATCTGGAAAAATACGAGGGATTTGGAGAACGGAGTTTTGCAAACAAAGCAATTGGAAGTATGATCTATATGCTTCAGAATTTTCAGAAATGGGATGCTTTCAGACAGGCAGTTGAGGCTTTAAAGGAATATGGGCTTGAAAAAATGCATATTCAGATACAGAAAGATGGTTACTATTATAATGCATGGAATGGAGAATGCGTCAGACATCTGTATCAGGACACACCGGAAGAATTTGCCGTTTTTTTTGCATATTCCGTATATGTTCAAAAATCGGAAGCGTATGCTGAGAAACGTGGAATGAGTCAGGATCTGTCATTGCAGAAGAAAGCATATAAAGATCTGACGAAACAAAACCGCGCAAATGAAAAGAAAATCGCACGAGATGAGAGCAAGATTACAAGACTTGAAGAAAAAAGAGATGTATTAAAAGAAAAAAATGCTGATCTTAAACGTCAGCTTACAGAACAAAAGAAAAAGAATGAGGCTCTTGGGAAGAAGCTGAGGACTGTTGAACAGGAGAATCAGAAGATAAGAGCATCCTGGTCTTTCCGGATCGGAAAAGTCCTTGTGTGGCTGCCCGGTAAGATCAAGCGGTTATTTCGAAAGCAATAAAACAATTTAAAATCGCACTGCGATAGGAAAAATCTTATTTTAAGTAGAAAAAATGTTGCATTATGTCGAAAAGTTGAGTATAGTATAAACAGATGTACGCAGATTGAAGCGTGCATCTGTTTAAATGAATACAAAAGTTATAAAAGAAAAGTGGGGGGAGAATCATGAACGCAATTCTGAAAGTTCACAATCAATTCAGCAAGCAAGAATTAAATCTGATTCATGTTCTACATCGGGAGATGGTAGCATGATGGTCGCATTAGCCTTAGCAGTTGTTGTATTAGTCATAATTATCTGCATTCTTCTGGTAGCTTTTGCAGAGCAAAGAGTGCAGTATGAGACCAGAATTTTAAAACTGCAAAAGGAACATAAACAGTTTTTAGAAGAATTAAACCGCAGGATCGAAGATATGAGAGCGGAGAATCTGTAGAGAAGTTTATCTGTGACCTGTTCAAAAAAGAATCCGGTAATGAAAAACAAAAATATTTACATTTTCCATTGAAATGTTATACTAATGCTGTATATTGTGCAGTATTTCCGAGGACATATCGTGACTGCCGCATATATTGATATTAGGAAACGAAATGGAGTAAGTCTGAAATGGAATTTGAAAATGATGTTAAAACAGTCATTGCAGAAATGGCTGAGGAATTAAATAAGAATTATTCAGATCAAAAATTATTTGATCTTTCACTGGGTGAACGCCTTCCGCAGAAAGATGAGATCATTGATTTTGTAGATGAACTTCGGAAAGTAACATTTCCGGGCTTCTTTGGTAGAGAGAATATGGCATATGCTAATAAGAAATATTTTGCAGGACATAAGTTATCGTTGTTATATGATAAGTTGTTCTGTCAGATCAAGGTAGCATTGAGTTATAAAAACGATGCCAAATCCTATCAGGAGATCACAGAAGACGCACAGGAGAAGGCACTGGGCTTTATCCGAAGGATACCGGAGGTGCAGGCGTTGCTTTGCAAAGATGTAGAAGCAGAATATAATGGAGATCCTGCAGCGAACAGCAGGGAAGAGATCATCTTCTCTTATCCGGGTTTATTTGCGATATTTGTATATCGATATGCGCATGTGCTCTATCAGATGAAGGTACCGTTTATTCCAAGAATCATGACAGAATATGCGCATGGCGAGACAGGAATTGATATTAATCCGGGTGCAAATATCGGCGAATATTTCTTTATTGATCATGGAACGGGAATAGTTATCGGTGAGACCACCGATATCGGAAATAATGTAAAGATCTATCAGGGAGTTACTCTTGGTGCACTGTCGACCAGAAAAGGTCAGCAGCTATCCGGCATAAAACGTCACCCAACCATAGAAGACAACGTAGTCATCTATGCAAATACAACCATTCTAGGTGGGGAGACCATTATTGGTGCAAATTCCGTAGTGGCGGGAAATACCTTCGTAACGAAGTCCATCCCTGCAAACACCAAAGTTGCCTCCACTATGCCGGAACTCGAAATTAAAACCTCGAACTAAACGGACAAAACAGATGAACTATCCACAACAGCCTGACTATAATTGACTCGCGCAATTTCTATTCGATGCACATGCCTGATTCGTAAATACTCCTGTGCCAACTCGTCCTTCGGACTCAAACAGGCACCCGTATTTACTGGCAATGTGCATCTCATAACGAAATTTTCGCTAATGTCAATATATAGTCAGGCTGTTGTAGATAATTTATCTGTTTTTGTCTTTGATACAGATATAAAGTCTGCGTATCCGGCTGCTATATAAACAATGACATTCATGTAGTTTCGTGATGAGATACACTCTAGCCGTCAGCACCAAGCCCATGTCTGAACCCGTAAGGGTGAGTTTGGGCGACTGCTGACAAATGGGCGAGTGTATCGAGTAGAAACGAAATGAGTCATGTGTTTATATAGCAACCGGGTATGCAGACTTTATATCGTCATGAAAGACATTACAAATAGCGGAACATCTCTTTGGCGTCTTCTTTTTTGGTGGAGTCGGCGATCATTGTCACTTCAACCTTGACGGTCTTGTTGCCGAATCCAATCTCGATAACGTCGCCAACTTTTACATCGGTGGATGCTTTGGCGACTTTATCGTTTATCATAACACGTCCGGCATCGCAGGCTTCATTTGCGATGGTTCTTCTTTTGATCAGTCTTGAAACCTTTAAATATTTGTCTAATCTCATTTGTATATCTCCTTTTGTATTTTAAATGATAGTGTGCTATATAGTCATAAAAGTATTTTGTTGGAGGTCTTATGCCATCCCGTTTGCTGTTTTGTATTTGAAGAGCATCTCGGCATGATTCTGTTCTTCAATCTGGATGTCGGCAAGAAGCTTGCGGATTGCACTGTCGCCAAAGATGAATACATCACTGTTATATTCAGAGGATGCGAGCTTTTCACTGGTGATACAGTCCGTTGCAAGAAAGGCATCGTCCTTCTTGTCCTGAGACTGTCCGAGCTGGCTGTAGGTAGCTTTTGGGTCGTAGTCTCTGCCATCACTGTCATTGCAGTTGCAGCTTGGCACGGTTCCGGTTAGAACCTGTTCCAGACTGTCGTAGTGCTTCTGTTCATTCCTTTTCAGCGTGGTAAATAATTCCTGTAACACAGGATCCTTTGCCTGGGCTGCATATTTGCCGTATTTGTCAATGCAGGCCTGTTCCAGTGTCTGAAGATCCTTGATAGCCTGTTTTTCTTTCTCTTTTAAAACCATAGTTGTTGCCTCCTGTATTTTATATGGGTTGGTACATATAACAAGCCCACATAGATAAATGTGTGGTGCTCTGTTTTTGCATCTGTAAGAAGTATTACCAGAAGACAATCGGATTATTCCGGAAAACAGAAAAACAAAAGGGATGCTGATTTATACGATGCAGCATCCCTTAAGTACTTGATTCATTCTATAAAAACTAGTTAAGTGAATCCTTTAAAGCCTTACCAGCTTTGAATTTTGGAGACTTAGAAGCAGCGATTGTCATTGTTTCGCCTGTTCTTGGGTTTCTACCTTCTCTTGCTTCTCTTTCAGCAACTTCGAATGTACCGAAACCAACTAACTGAACCTTCTCACCCTTCTTTAATTCTTCAGCTACAACGTCTGTAAAAGCCTTTAAAGCCTTCTCAGCATCTTTCTTTGATAATTCTGTCTTTTCTGCCATAGCAGCAACTAATTCAGTCTTGTTCATCGAAAAAATCCTCCTAAAATACTCATAATATATTATCCTGGTGAGCTAAACCGGATAACTCCTGGCGTAGATCACGCCCCAACATGTATATTTATACCTAAAATGCCAGTATTTGTCAAGGTTAGAACGCCATTTTGCCTTGAAAAACCTAGATTTTTCGCTGCTTTTCAAGGCAAATGACACAGAATTAGTTCTCCATCTGTTTTCCGAGAAAATTAGCAGCAATGATCGCAGTTTTTTGTTCTGTTTCACCGAAACGCATTTTGTCATCTTTACTCAACACAATGACTGCACCGATCGCGTCGCCCTCACAAATGATTGTCTGAATTACCTGACCTGCATATGCAGTATCATCTGAAGTGATATTGACATATCGTGTATCGCCATGTCGGGCAATAATATTTTCTCGATCGTTAATGACTTCCTCCAGATCTTTGTGGATTGCTTTGCCTACCAGATCTTTCTTGGGCATTCCGGCGACAGCAATGATCTGATCACGATCGGCGACACAGACCGGACAACCAAGAATCTGTGAGATGGAATCCACATACTGTTGAGCAAAGGTTCCAAGCTCTCCAAGCGGGGAATATTTTTTTATGATAACTTCGCCGTCTTTTCCGGTAAAGATTTCGAGTGGGTCACCTTCCCGGATCCGAAGCACGCGGCGGATCTCTTTTGGAACAACGATCCGGCCAAGATCGTCGATACGTCTGACAATTCCAGTGGGTCTCATACTTGTATTTTCCTCCAATGTCATATTTTGTAAGAATGTCTTAACTGTTCTGTTATGATCCATTCTCTTTTGCTAAGTTTTAGCTTTGTAGTTAGTATGTGGCAAATATGTGGATTTATGCATTCGCGAAGATTTAAGCAGCAAAGCTATTATTATAAATAATATATAATAATATAAAATTATTTTTTTATATGCTCGGTACAGATATCAGGATTACGTCATAATTTAAGCAGTGTGAATGACCATCTGTCAAAACCTATCAATATCGGCAAGATGGATGAACTGTTTGTTGAGATATGGAATTGAGAACATGTTCTACTGCAGGAATAAGCTTCATATATTGTTCTAACAGACTTGAGAAAGCTTCTGAAGGCTTTTGGCGGAAGGGTGGAGCATGGAGAAAACGCAGAATACTATGAGCGGGCATAAGCTTATTATGGATGCAAGAAAGGAGGCCAGAATAACCGGAGTGGAGAAGGTCATCTCATTTGAGCCGGATCTGGTATTTTTGATCACTGAAGCTGGCAAGATGAAAATAACCGGAAAAGATATGCATATGACAAATTTGGATATTGAGAAGGGGCTGCTTGATCTGACAGGTAAGGTTGACTGTATCTGTTACATGACGGATAAAGAGAACGGAACATTTTCAATTAAGAGGCTGTTCAAATAATGACAGAGATGTTGGAGCAGCAGTCAACAGCCTTTGCAGTATGCGTATTATTCGGGTCCGGGATAGGATTGATCATAGGCTTATTTAATGCTTTTAAAAAAGTGATAAATATAAAAGGCGCTTGGATTGGCTTTATAGATCTCCTTTTTTGGCTGGTATTATGTGCGACAGTAATTTGGACGACATTTACCTATAACAGCGGCGTGATACGTTTGTATATTTTTTTAGGATTTTTTTCTGGAATCGGACTGTATTTTTCTACTATAAATTGGGCTGTTTCCAGACTCTTAAACTATATATTGTGTGAGTTGAAAAAGGGGTTGAGAAAAGTGATTTTCCGGGCAAAAAAGCTTGTTGACATAATTTGTTCGAGAAGGTAAAATTATGTCAATGCACTTCGAAAACACTGTTTTTTTAGGAAAACAATGCATCGAAAAAAGAAGCCTGACAATAGGGGAATGGATTATGGGTAGAACAAATACCAGAAGAAAACAATCAAAGATATGTACAGCGATCATTATTGTTTCGCTTCTGCTGTTAGCAGTGATCGTGGTAGTAAAATCTATCTCGCTTCGTGAACAGAAAGCAGAATTAAAGGTTCAGGCGGCAGAGATCTCAGCACAGATTGAAGAAGCACAGGATGAACATAAGAAGCTGGAAGAAAAAGAAGAATATATGAAGACGAAAAAGTACGTTGAGGAAGTAGCCAGAAATCAGCTCGGTCTGGTATATCCTGACGAAATAGTGATTCGTCCGAAGGAATAAGTACATAAAAGAGCCGGAAAAATAAAAAATAGTCAGAATAAAGCGATTGCTGTTTTCAGCATTCGCTTTTTTTTTTACGTGTTATCTCCGTATAATGTCTGACACTTAAGGCGAAAAGGGAGGACACATACATGAATGAAAAAAAAGTGAATCGTATGCTGTTATATCTGATCGGATTCCTATGCGGACATTCTGCGATCGTTGGTATGCATCCGTTTATGGTTCCGATGCTTATTGCAGTTTATTATATGAGACAGAGTACGTTCGGTCTGTTCACAGCAATGCTTTTTGGCGGGGCGGCGTTATATGGCGGACAAGGCTGGAACACGGGGCAGATATTTCGGATGGGACCGTATGTGATGGGAACGGGTGAAAACTCTGCTGCTTATTTCTTGATAAAATACAGTGTGATCCTGGTGGCTGTTCTGGTCTGCATGAATCTTGAAGGTGGGTTGAAATGCAGGCGATCGGGAGGAACTCGTACATATCTGATACTTGCCGGAAGCTGTGGAATAATAATATTCGTCTGGTCATTTATATGTGGTATGTACATTTTCGGTATGCAGGATGCGGTGCTTATGGCTTTATTTGAAACAGTGATATCTGTCGGAACGATACCTGTATTTCAGACAGGAACACAGGTTTTGTTATTACAGAAAAGAGAGAGAGAGAAGTACAATGAAGAATTGCTGGGGGTTCTGGTTCTGACTGCTGTTTGTATGTGGGGGATGCCATATATGATCGGTAGGGCAGTGAGCTGGCTGTTAATGTGTAGCCTTTATGTGTCGTGGTATACACTTCACAGGTTTGGTGCGGGTTATGGAATGGCTGTCACAGGTGTATGCGGATTCATTGCGGCGGTTAAGAGCGGAAGACCGGAATTAGTCGGTGGATTTTTTATATTTGCAATATTGATCCTTGCAGGGCGCGCACTTTCGGATAAAAGAAAAATGGGAACCATTATGGCGGTAACTGTAGCCTGTATTCTGACGGGATTTATGTATGATGATTATTTCCTGACATTTGAGGGAATCAAAAGTGTGGGAAGTGCGCTGCTGATCTTTGCGGCGACCCCCAAATGGTTGCTTACGGTTCAGGATGGATGGATTCAGTCACAGTATAATCTTCAGACTGCGACTGAGATGAACCGTATCACGGCAGAGAAGATACGTGAATTATCCGGGGCATTTAAACGGATCGAATATACATTGGCAGGATGTGGACCTGCTGCAGCAAGAGTAGATCTGGGTGAGGTTGGAGATATGATCGGAAGATTTTCCGATAATCTGGCAACTGCTGAACCGGTTTCATTGAACAGGGAAGAACGGCTTCGTGCAAGCTTTATGGAGCATGGGGTTATCATGACACATTTATCATCTATGAAGAATGAGATGAATCATATTCAGTATTATATAACAGCAAGAACGAAGAATAAGAGGATCATGTTGTCGAGAGATGCGGCAGAAATCATGTCTGAGGTATTGGACAAGCAGATTCGCGTGTCAGAGGATGCACCTGCGATCATATCGGAAAATGATCGTGTGGTCGTATTTGAGGAATGCGCAAAATATCGCTGCACATATTTTGTCCGCAGAATTAAAAAATATGGGTCAAATGTCTCGGGGGATAATTTTTCGGTAAAGGAGCATGAGGATGGCAGGCTTATTATGATGATATCAGACGGAATGGGCAGCGGTAGTCTTGCGTCCTGCGAAAGTACATTGATGATCGATACAATGGAGGAATTACTGGATGCCGGATTTGATCCCTCTTATGGAATAACATTTTCAAATGACTGCATATCGGCAAAGAACAGTGGGAGGTGTTTTACGACATTTGATATGGGAATCATAGATCTGTACAGCGGAGAATTGACACAGTATAAGCAGGGGGCAGCACCGACTTATATTATTCATGAAGGGGATACGGAGGTGCTGCGGGGAGCATCCCTGCCGATCGGTATCCTTGAATCTGCGGAATGCGATGTGATCCATCAGGAACTACAGCCAGAAGATCGGGTAGTAATGGTAAGTGATGGAGCATTGGGAGATGAGGATGAGATGCAGGAGATCATTTCCACGCTGAAAACGGATGACTGCAAGGAGACACTTGATCGTATTGTCTCACAGGTGCTTTTCCGCTGTAAAGGTAAACTTGAGGATGATGTGACGGTGATCGTGGCAAAATTGGAAATAGCATAAACTTTCCGGTTTGTTACTTGAAATTTATAGTTGGCTTGTATTAAGATAACGAAGAAATGTATATGACCGGATGTAAAATAACGAAGCTGCATATATCGGTGGATGTAGGATTTTAAAGAAACGTATATACAATATGCGTACAAAGATACAGGTAATGAATATAGATGATCGAATATCCGAATCATAGAAGACGGACAGGTGTGGAAAACAGATGACAGAAAATACATTAGAAGAACAGATTTATCAATTTATAAAAGAACAGAATTTACTTGAAGCAGGAGATGCCTGCATTGTTGGTGTGTCCGGCGGAGCGGATTCCATTTGTCTGCTGACGGTTCTGGCAGGACTTCGGGAGAAAATGGATCTCAAGCTATATGCTGTCCATGTTAACCATATGATCCGCGGAACAGAGGCAGATGCAGATGAATCTTATGTGGCAGAGTATTGTAAGAAGCTCGGAATACCATGTGACTGTTACCATATCGATGTGCCGCAGCTTGCAAAGAAACAGAAGCTGACGGAGGAAGAAGCGGGAAGAAATGCCCGGTATGAGGCATTTGCCCGGGCAGCGGACAAGTATGGCATCACTGATTATAAGGTGGCAGTTGCTCATAACAAAAATGATGTAGCAGAGACGGTATTGCTCAACATGGTAAGGGGAACGGGGATTGCCGGAATGGCCGGAATACCGGTAAAGCGGGACCGGATCGTGCGTCCGTTACTTTCATGTACCAGAACGGAGATTGAGGCTTATCTGGAACAGCAGGGGATACAGTATTGTACGGATTCCACAAATCTGGAAAATGATTATGCCAGAAATAAGATCCGTAATCAGGTGATTCCGGCATTTAATGAGATAAACACACAGGCAGCGGCACATATCAGTCAGGCAGCAGCCTATGCGGCTATGTATGATACCTATGTGATGAAGCAGGTAGGATATTTTCTGGATGAACATATGGAGATACGGAAACAGACCGGAAAAACAGATGCATATGTATTGGAAATCGGGAAGCTACGGGAACAGGATGAACTGATCGAGGATCTTGTGATCTTAGAATTGATTGGCAGAGTCAGCGGCGGAAGAAAGGATATCGGTCAGAACCATGTAAGAGAAGTGAAGAAGCTGTATCAGGCAGCTGCGGGAAGCCGGATCATGCTTCCACATGGTGGAATGGTATATCAGAATTATGGATACCTGTGTTTTGAGAAGACAGCAGAGGACACACGCGATGCCGACTGGCAGGAGATAGTTATAAAAGGTGCAGGCGAATATATTCTGCCCGGAATGGGAAGGATGAAGATTGAAATATTTGAGAAATCTGTTCATTTAGATTTAACAAAAAAAGAGTATACGAAGTTTGCAGATTATGATAGAATACAGAATGGCATTACTATCAGGGAATATATGGAAAATGACTATATGGTGATCGCATCAGACGGCTCAACGAAGAAGATAAACCGGTTATTTTCATCCTGCAAGATACCGGTGGCAGAGCGTTTGCAGATACCGCTTGTAGCTTCCGGACATGATATCATCTGGGCAGTAGGCGTCCGGTTGAGTGAGAAGTACAAGGTACGGCCTGATACAAAAAGAGTAATATGTTTAGAATATATACCAGAAGGAGAAAATGAAGATGAAAGAGCAGATCAAAGTCATGATATCTGAAACTGAAGTAGATAATAGAATCTCAGAGATGGCAGCAGTTATTGATAAAGCATATGCAGGAAAGACCGTTCATCTGATCGGAATATTAAAAGGAAGTGTATTCTTCATGTGTGAGTTGGCGAAGAAGATCACGGTTCCTGTAACCATGGATTTTATGTCAGTCAGCAGTTATGGAGATGATACGAAATCATCAGGAATTGTCAAGCTGAATAAGGACCTGGATGAATCAATAGAAGGAAAAGATGTGATCGTAGTTGAAGATATTCTTGATTCAGGAAGAACGCTGTCGTATCTGATCAAATTATTAAATAACAGAAAGCCGGCGAGCATGCAGGTAATAACTCTGCTTGATAAGCCGGAGAGACGTGTGAATCCGGTTGAATTATATATGACAGGATTTACGATCCCGGATCGTTTTGTAGTAGGATATGGACTTGACTGTGCGCAGAAGTACAGGAACCTTCCATATATCGGAGTGATTGAACAGTAGATATCAGACTGTTTATATAAAAAGACAGACCAAGATGAAGGAGTAGACAATGAATAAGAAGAGAGCAAGAAGTGCTGTTGTGATCTATGCGATCATCCTTATTGTCGGATTCCTGCTGATCAACAAATGGCTGGGTGGCAGCAGTAATGTTGCGACCAATTACAGCTATACGGAATTTTCGGCAGATCTGAACGCGGGAAATATCGCAGCGGTAGATATTACACAGAATACAAATGTGCCGACAGCAACCGTAGATGTGGAGTTTGTTTCCGGAAAACAGCTTACATTCTATGCGGCAGATGTTAATGAGATTATTAAGATCTATAATGACTATGAAGCAGCAGTTGATAAGAAGAATGCGACAGCTTCTGCAGAGGATCAGGTAAAACTGGCAAAGTATAATCTGTACGATGTGCAGAAGGAAAGTATGCTTGGCATGTGGATCCCATATCTGATCATTATGATCATTATGGTCATTATCATGACATTCATGATCGGACGAATCCAGGGCGGTGGATCCGGCGGACAGATGATGAACTTCGGAAAGAGCCGTGCCAAGAAGAATGAAGATATCGGAAAGACAGTTACATTTAAAGATGTAGCAGGACTGGATGAGGAGAAAGAAGATCTGGAAGAGATCGTCAGCTTCCTTAAGAATCCGGGAAGATTCGTAAAGGTTGGAGCCAGAATCCCTAAGGGTGTTCTGTTAGTAGGACCTCCGGGAACCGGTAAGACATTGATGGCAAAGGCGGTTGCAGGCGAAGCCGGTGTACCGTTCTTCAGCATTTCGGGATCTGATTTCGTGGAAATGTTTGTCGGTGTCGGTGCTTCCCGTGTAAGAGATCTGTTTGACGAAGCAAAGAAGAATGCGCCATGTATTATTTTCATTGATGAGATCGATGCTGTTGCAAGACAGCGTGGTACCGGACTTGGCGGTGGACATGACGAGAGAGAGCAGACCTTGAACCAGTTACTTGTTGAGATGGATGGTTTCGGTGTAAATGAAGGAATTATCGTTCTTGCAGCAACCAACCGTGTGGATATTCTTGACCATGCGATCTTGAGACCGGGTCGTTTTGACCGTAAGGTATTCGTAAACCGTCCGGATGTCAAGGGCAGAGAAGAGATCCTGAAGGTTCATACAAAGAATAAGCCACTTGCAGAAGATGTAAATCTGAATGATATTGCAAGAACAACGGCAGGTTTTGCAGGTGCTGATCTGGAGAACCTGATGAACGAAGCTGCCATCTGTGCAGCAAAGGATAACCGTGCTTATATCGTAAAAGAAGATGTAGATAAATCATTTATCAAAGTAGGAATTGGTGGAGAGAAGAAGAGCCGTCTAGTACCGGAGAGCGAGCGCAGAATCACCGCTTATCATGAATCCGGTCATGCGATCCTGTTCCATCTGCTTCCTCATGTGGGACCGGTTTATACCGTATCTATCATCCCGACCGGAACCGGTGCAGGTGGATATACGATGCCGCTTCCTGAAAATGATAACGTATTCATGACAAAGGCAAAGATGTTAGAGGATATCAAGGTAAGCCTTGGCGGACGTATCGCAGAAGAACTGATTCTTGAGGATATCACAACAGGTGCTTCGCAGGATATCAAACAGGCAAGCCAGTATGCCAGAGCAATGGTTACCAAGTACGGTATGTCTGAGAAGCTTGGTCTGATCAACTACGAAAGTGATGATCAGGAAGAAGTGTTCCTTGGACGTGATCTTGGTCATGCAAAGAATTACAGTGAGAAGGTTGCGGGAGCGATCGATAAGGAAGTTAAGCGTATCATCGATGAATGTTACGCAGATGCCAGAGCAATCCTTGAAGCACATGAAGACATCCTTCATAAATGTGCAGCGCTTCTCCTTGAGAAAGAGAGAATCGACCGGGCTGAGTTTGAAGCATTGTTTGATGATGTTCCAAATGCAAACTCTACTGCAAACGCAGAGCCTTCAACAATATAGACAATAGTAACACAAACAAATTGATTGAAAACCAATAAAAATTTGTACATGTTGCACAAAAACGGCGTTTTTTGAATAATTTCAAAAAACGCCGCTCTCTGTTTTGCACAATAAAATTTTTAAAATAAAAAAATGTTTGGGCAGACTTTTAGAAGCATTTGTATATAATAATACTTGTAACCCCCCAATACATTATATAGTTTTGGCTACACCCCATAAGTAACAAAATACCTTCTCCAAAAGAGGCAGTCGTGCGTTGACTGTCTCTTTTATTTTTTGGCGGGCACCACCGATTCATCCTGACGGTCTGGGGCAGACCCCCGGGGAGCAGTGGAGGATGCTGTGGGGCTTAGTTTTTGCCATTGGTTGTCAGCATAAAAAGGTTGTCTATTTATTAAAAAAGTATTAGAATGAAAAGGCATAAACGAAAGGGAGAGTTTTGAATGTCCGACAAATACACGAACGCAGAAAGAATTCATGATTATATATATGATCTGAAGCTGGTTATCAATGTAGGGGGATTGTTTTCCGATGGTTCTGAATACTATAGAATACCGCAGGAGCCTGGAATCAATGACCAGGTGAAGGTTAGATTTCGAACATGTGCAGATAATGCCGATGAAGTTTATTTGATCTACAATGGCGAGACGCTCGTCATGTCTGTTGAAGAATCCGATGATTTATTTGATTACTATACGGCGGTGATCCCAGCCGGAGAGAAATATATATCCTATTATTTTGAGATCCATTCGGGCTGTGTGACCTGTTATTATAACAGGATCGGTGTACAGAAGAATGTGAATCCGGACTATAACTTTGAAATCTGTCCGGGCTTTGATGTACCGGATTGGGCAAAGGGAGCTGTCTTTTATCAGATCTATGTGGATCGTTTCTGTAATGGAGATCCATCGAACGATGTACTGGACAACGAATACTGCTACATCGACAGTCCTACCAGACAGGTGAAGGATTGGTATGAATATCCGGCAAATATGGATGTCGGACGTTTCTATGGCGGAGATCTTCAGGGTGTTAAGGATAAGTTAGATTATCTGCAGGATCTGGGCGTAGATGTTATTTATTTTAATCCGTTATTTGTATCACCATCCAACCACAAATATGATATTCAGGATTATGATTATATCGATCCGCATTTCGGAAAGATCGTTGTGGACGAGGGCGAATGCCTGCCGGATGGCGTAAAAGAGAATAAAAGAGCAACAAAATATATCAGCCGTGTAACCGACAAACGGAATCTGGAAGCCAGCAATCATTTTTTTGCAGAACTGGTGGAGGAGATTCACAGTCGTGGTATGCGTGTTATATTAGATGGTGTATTTAACCATTGCGGTTCCTTCAACAAATGGATGGATCGTGAGTGTATCTATGAGAATCAGGAAGGCTACGAGAAGGGAGCATTTGTATCCTGGAGCAGTCCGTATAAGTCGTTCTTTAAGTTTTATAACGAAGAGGTATGGCCGTATAATACAACCTACGATGGTTGGTGGGGGCATGATACACTTCCTAAGCTGAACTATGAAGATTCGCCAAAATTAGTGGAATATATTTTGAATATAGCAAAGAAATGGGTGTCCCCTCCATATAATGTGGATGGCTGGCGACTGGATGTAGCAGCTGACCTTGGACATTCAGAGGAATACAATCACAAGTTCTGGAGAATGTTCCGTAATGCTGTCAAAGAGGCAAATCCAAATGCAATTGTACTGGCAGAGCATTATGGAGATCCAAAGCCTTGGTTAAAGGGCGATCAGTGGGATACCGTTATGAACTATGATGCATTTATGGAGCCGATTACCTGGTTTCTGACTGGTGTTGAGAAACACAGTGATGAGTTCCGTGGTGATCTGTTGGGTAATCCGGATACATTTATGGGAGCCATGAATTATCATATGGCGAGATTCCAGCGTCCCTCCCTTGAGATTGCGATGAATGAATTGTCGAACCACGATCATTCCAGATTCTTAACCCGTACAAACCGGAGAGTCGGACGTACGCATACGATGGGGCCGCAGGCGGCAAATGAGGGTATCGATAAGAGTATATTCCGTCAGGGCGTTGTATTCCAGATGACCTGGCCGGGAGCGCCGACGATCTACTATGGAGATGAAGCAGGACTTTGTGGCTGGACTGACCCGGATAACCGTAGAACGTATCCGTGGGGCAGAGAAGATATGGAGCTGATCCGGTTCCATAAGGACATGATCCGCATCCATAAGAACTATGAGGCTCTGATCCGTGGCTCAGTTATGTTCTTGCATGGAGCACATAAGATTATCGCATATGGACGGTTCACAGATACGGAGCAGCTGGTTGTGATTCTGAATACGAATTATGATGACATCGATGTAAAGCTGCATGTCAGACGGATCGGTGTCAAGAACCATGAGATCATGCGCAGAGTGATGTTCACAAATGAAGAAGGCTACAGTCTGGAAACCTGTGACTACAAGGTAGAGCATAATATGCTTTATCTGAAGGTACCGAAGATGTCGGCTATGGTTCTTGCAAACGTGGGAAGGGATATTTAAAGAGGAAACTAAAGCCTTGAAAAGTGATTTTGAGAGAAAAAGATTCATACAACGATTTGTGATCCTAGCTGTAATATTGTTGGCAGTGGTTGGAATCGGTATACGGTTCCTGTTCGGTGGCGATGAAAAGAGAATTGCAGTTATCTTGCTGATGTTAGCGGTTGGGCTTGTAATTCTGTTTTTCATCAGTTATCGGGAGATCAACCATACTTATCGGGAGGTTGAGCATGTGTCGGATGAGATGCTTCGTGTAGTTCAGGGAGAAGATGAGCTGCCGGAAGAAGAATACATGCAGGGCACGATCGGAATCTTATATACGAACTTTTATAAGATGGTGACATTTTTAAAAGAAAGCAAAGAGCGGGAAATGTCAGAGAAAGTATTCTTACGTGATATCATGTCAGATATCTCTCATCAGCTTAAGACACCGTTGGCATCCTTAAATGTATTCATCGATCTGCTGTTAGATGATTCTTTTACAGATGAAGAAAAACGGATGCGGGTGCTTAACGAATCAAAAAATCAGCTTACCAGAATGGAATGGATGGTATTATCTCTTTTAAAGCTTGCCCGGATTGAAGCGGGAGCAATCCAGTTTGACCGGAAAGAATGTGATCTGAAGCTGTTATTATTACAGGCAAGAGACAGCGTAACCTATCTGACGGAGAGCAGGGAACAGGAGGTTCATGTGATCTGTGAGGATGGCAGGAAGCTGGTCTGTGACGGTGACTGGCTCGTAGAGGCAATTATTAATCTTTTAAAGAATGCATCCGATTACTCACCGGAGAAAACAGAGATCACGGTTGAGGTAGAACACAATCCGGTCTTTACCAGAATCTATGTCAAGGATCATGGAATGGGAATCGCAGAGAAAGATATCGGAAATATATTCAAACGATTCTACCGTGTACACCATGATGTGAATCCAAACAGTGTTGGAATCGGCCTATCCCTTACAAAATCTATCGTAGAGGGAATGGGCGGCAAGATTACGGTGCGGAGTGAAGAAGGGGCATATACCTGGTTTATCATTACATTTGTACATGTAGATTAAGCTGATTCTAAAAAGAAGTCTAAAGAAATTATAATTTAAAAGGGGGGGTAGTATGAAACGCATACAAAAGAAAAGCGTAATACTTACAAGTCTTATATTCACCATTATTTTATTATTAAACTTAATACCATTTTCTGCCAAGGCAGAAGAACAAAGAGGAAAACCGCAGGCACTTTCATGGCTCAAAGAAATGGGTGAAGAAAGTGGGGAATGGAAAAATGCAGGACTTCCGAATTTCACCTGTAATGCAATGGCAGTATTGCGTGAAGAAAAAAATGAAACAGACAGTACGTTTTTAACAAAATGGGAGCAGGAACATACGGTGCTTAACGTAGATGAACTGGCACATCTTGCATGGGCAAGGGGATGTCAAAGCTATCTGGATACAGCCTGGGAGTGGCAGAATGAGGATGGCGGATTTGGCCTTACAGAATCCTATACGAGCGATGTGTATGATACTATGCTGGTATTGCTGGCACAAGAAGCAGTATGGGAAAAAGACGGACTGGAAGAAATCACAGATAGTACGGAACAGAAATATCATTCAGATAGGATGACGAAGGCTGTTAATTATCTGATTGGACAGCAGAAAGCGGACGGAGGTTTTGGTTATACAAAATTTGACATATCCGTACCGGAATTATCTGCACAGGTTGGTATCGTTTTGTTATTGGCGAGTGTTGACAATGCTTCTGTGTACGAAAAGTTGGACAGCTACTGCCAGAATGTTTTTACTGCAGATTTTTCTGAAGAGACATTTTTGGAACAGGCAAAACTGGCAGGTTATCTGTACAAAAGGGAATTAATAAATGATACCGATGATGTGGAAAAGAAGTTAAATGCTGTACAGGCAGAGGATGGCAGCGTATATGGAAGTGTAAAGGATACCATACAATATATTCTGTTGGTACGGGAAATCGAGCAGTACCATTCATTGAAGTTTGAAATAAAGAATCTGATAACGGAAGCAGACAATTATGTACTGGAAGCAGACAGGAAACAACAGGTATCATTACAGACAACCATACAATATACCATTAACCAGGAGATGAAGGCTGTTATTCGTTACACTTTACTGGAAGATGGGGAGATCATAAAGACAGAAGAAAAAGAATGTCTTTTTATCCCGAAACAGGAAGAACAGAAGATAGACGCTGTTATGGATATTGTTGCGACCGAAGGCAGGACATATGTACTCCGTACTGAAGTGCTGTCTAAGGAAGATGCGGGAATAGAGAATATATGGAAAAGTACTGAGTTTAATTTTACGGTGCATAAAAAGGAAAAGCCTGAACTGAAATTGACATGTACAGTTAAAGACGGTGAAGATTATGGTATAGAGCTTGACTGGAATGACATAACAAATGATGAAGAAAGATATGGTTACAGGGTATTTAGAAAGCAGGGAGACGGTGTTTGGGAGACACGCTCTACATGGAACGGAAATGAAAAGGTAAGGGTGCTTAATATATATCCTCGTTTAACGGCGGAAAATTATCTTGTCGACTGGATGGAAACGACTGTAAGCGGAACAGGTGAGCCGGCAGGAAAAGGCTTATTTGATATAGATACTGTTTATATAGATGATTATAATACCGAGCCTGAAGAATATCTGTTTGATGAGGACGGAAATTATAAATATGATGTTCTGATGTTTGGTTCAAGTGATTACAACGGACCTATAGGATCACCAAAAGATTTAAATGAAAAATCATATATAGAAACTAAGAAATTCATAGATTCAGGCAGAGGTGCTTTGTTTGGACATGATACGCTTTGGTACATGCCTTATTTTTTAAAATTTTCAGATATGCTTGGAATGAAAATGGGAGGCGCTTCATCAGGATTTTCAAATAAAGTAAAAGTAGTAAAACAAGGGTTCCTTACAGGCTATCCATGGAATCTGTCAGGTACACTTGATATTCCATGGACACATACACAGGGACAATGTTCGGGCGGCAGTCTGGGATCGACTGTGTGGATGGAACTGGAGACGAATGGGAACTGTACGGATTCAGCTACCGGTGTGACATCAAGTGCCTATTTATTTACAAATAATCAGCTTGCGATGATACAGACAGGACACAGTAATGGACTTGCTACAGATGATGAGCGTAAGGTACTGGCAAATACACTTTTTTATTTAAAACAGTTTACATACAGTACAGGTTCAGCTGATAAATCATTTTACGATCTGGACGCGCCTGTTGTTGATGATCTGGAAATTTCGGATAACGGTATAGCAACTATATATGGCGAGGACAGGGGGACAACATATCAGTATTACGTTGAAGGAATAGCGGCAAGTTCTGAGACGGAGAACATACAGTCAAATATAGTGACGGCAACAGCTTTTTCAGGATTAAAGGGCTATATAGTGGAGGTAAGCGATAAGGAGTATATAGAGGATATTGCAGAGTATGATGAGAAAGGAAATCTTATATCTGACATAGTTCCGGCTAATCAGGATAAGGCAACTGTGAATCTTGGAGAATGTACCCCGGGAACTACTGTATATATTCATATACGTCCTGTTGATAATGCGGGAAATATCGGGGAAGAATTTGTTCAAGAGATAGAAATACCTGATAATGAATCGTATTTTGATCTTCCATATGCATTATTTGCAAGTGAGGAAGAAGTACAATTATTCTGTTGTCAGGCAGATGTAAAAGGTATTGTGTATGGAAATGAAACATTCAGATTTCAGGGAAGTACCTTAAATCTTCTTGGTACGGCATATTCTGCGGGAAAATTGCAGATAGCGGGAGGAGATCTTCATATAGCAGAGAAAATCGAAAATGCTTCGCAGATAGAACTTCCGAATTATATGACAGACATATTGGACAATATGAAACAGAATACGGGAATTGAAGAAATCGCAGAGTACAATATGGCAAATGTAACCAATCCTACTATATGTAAAACGACTACAAGAGCATGGTGCAATAGGGTTAATATATTCGCAGATTTAGTTTCGAACGGAGATATATCTTTTAATGCAAATGTTATGACTCTTGGATATAAAGATCCTGTAGTAATAGCTTCAGAAAATGGTGACATAACTATACAGGCGACAAACGTAAATGGAAACGGATTGATATATGCTCCAAATGGTACTGTTACAATAAATGTGTGTGATTTTGACTATAAAGGAAGCATAATTGCAAAGAAAATCAATATACAGGCAACTTATTACCAACATAAAATTGAGGATAAATAAATGATAGAAAAAATTAAAACTTATAAATATGGATATAAATGCATAGCAATGCTGCTTGTATTTGCGTTAAGTCTGAATATGCTTGCCGGCTGTGGAAAAAGCGGCAGTGTAAATAATACGGTGCAGGATGAATATAAAACGGAGAATACTGCGCCTGAAAAAGATACAGAGAAAGAGTCGGTGGATAGTCAGGAGAATACTATGCCTGCCTTAGAACTTCTTGGCACAGAACTTGATACGCTGGAAGATCAGGTAAAAAGTGGAAATGTGGAAGAGACAGCCACACATCTGTATGCTGTCGAAGAAGCCTTTGGACAGATGGCAGAAGAAGCTGAAGAAATAATCGGAAGCAGTGATGAATTAAGTAACCTGTCAGATGAAGCACAGTCTCTTCTGGAGAAAAGAAAAGGGGAATTTCAGGCAGAACTGTCGGAGAGAAAGACAAAGGCAGAGGATATAGAGAAAGCCCTGAAGGAGAACATATCATCAGAAGATGCCGCTGAGGTATTGGGGCTCATAGAAGAAGCGAGAGAGCTGCTTAGAGCTGATGAAGATGTACATACATATGGATCAGAGATTTCGGATAAGCCGGAAGTATACAGGGCGGTTGAAGCGGAGCTTTATAATGCGGAAAAAAGTGATGTGGAGAATTTCACAGCAAAAGACTACACTTCGGAGATTTCAGATGAGAAGCTTATTTCCTGTACAGGGATTATGGAACTTACCGAAGAAATGAAGAAGCTTGCCGGTGAGCTTGATACGCCGCTTAATATATATAATTACATAAAGAACAACATAGATTATGAATATTACTATGGTAGCAGGAAAGGTGCTGCAGGAACATTTGAGTCAAAGGGCGGAAATGATGTAGACCAGGCAGGGCTTCTTATTGCTATGCTTCGATATAAGGGATATCCTTCAATGTATGTAGAGGGCAATATACTTCTTGAGCCTGAAAAAGCCATGTCACTTATGGGAGCTGATACAGCAGAGCATGCGGCGGCTGTACTTGCATCAAATGGGGTGCCTGTAACAAGGCTTACATCCGGGGGAAAAACCGTATATCTAAAAATAGAGCATGTATGGGTGAGAACCCTTGTACCTTACGGCAACTACCGGGGAGCGGGAGATGCAGATGGAGAGAGCGTATGGGTAGACCTTGATACGGGAATTAAGGAATATGAGAGTGTACATAGTGTATATGATACGGTGTCAGGAGATACAGATGAAATTGCGGCAAAGCTTGATGAGGCTGTATCGTCGGGAGCTGCAGAGACATTCGAAAATGTTTACAATGATATTTATGCGGAATGTGAAGATTCATTGTCCGGAATGGATTTAAATAGTGTCTATTTCAGAAAACGTATAATAAAACAGAGAGATGAAGTGTATCTTCCACTTTCTCTGCAGTATGAGGTAGATAGTGAAGAGGGAACATTTGCGGAATTACCTGACCGATTAAGGGATCAGGTGACATTTGAAGTGGATGGCTGTACTCTTGGAAGTTTCAATGCGGATGAGCTTTCGGGCAAGAGTATACTTCTCTCTTATGAGGCTGCAACTGATGCTGATGAAGAGATCCTTTCGGGATATGGGGATATATTTACAACTCCATCGTACGCAGTACATATGACGCCTGTACTTTATGTGGATGGGGAGGCTGTAAGTGATAAGGAAGAGGAGCTTTTATACAGCCCTCTTGGAACGGACAGCAGTTTCAGCATAGTGTTCCATACAAATGAAGGGAACAACAGAATAACGAATACAATTACAGCAGGTTCGATGTATGCGGTAACCATTGATGTACAGAGCATAAGTGATGCGGATATGGAAAGTCTTTATGATGAGATAATCACTCTTAAGGACAGTGTGTCAGAGAAAAATGTCTATAGCCCTGAATATATGGGAAGATATCTTGAGATGACGGGCAAACTGTATTTTGCCCAGTTGGATTTGACATATGCCGCAGCAGCGGACAGTTATAATGTTGCAGCTACAAGAAATATAAGTGAAGCAATAACAGGTTATGAAGCTGAAAAGGAATACATCTATGGAATGGTAAGCGGAATTGATTTCGGCTATATGTTCATGGATGTGGATAAGGACAGCCACAGTGTGGTGAGCCTTCTGGGTGATGAGAATGCGGAGCGGGAATATCTGCTTACGACCGGTATAATGGGTTCGGAATATGAGAGTGGAATTTTTGAAGAACTTATGGGGGAACCTGCTGTTTCTACTATAAGTATACTCGAGGATGCTGTGGAAAGTGGAGTTGACATTCTGGCTATTAATTCTTCAAATCTTGAAGATGCTCTGATATTACTTGACACAGCGGACGAGGTGGTATCGGAGATAAGAACTGCGGCACAAAATGGCTATACGGTTTTCATTCCTCGTGAGGAAATGGTGTTTGGAAGCTGGAGTGGAACGGGTTATATAGTTCTCTCGGAAGACGGAACGGCTGCGTACAGGATATCGGGAGGGTTAAACGGCGGAAGTACCCAGAGCGAAGTAATATATGACACTATGGTTGAATTTGGACTTACACTTGTTGATATAACAGAGGGTATGCTCCTTATTTTCCAGTCAATAAATATGATGGCAGCAGCTGGGGCTGTATCGTTTCTTGGATCAGCGCAGATAGCTCTTGCTGGTGTGTGCATAGGTGTGAGTGTATGGTCGTGCATACAGACCTTTAAGCTGTTTGATGCGTATATGGATGGTAATGAGGAAGCGGGAGAAATCATTGTCAAACAGACTATATTTGATGTGATACTTACCGTAGGACTTTCATTATTTTCAGAGCTTGCAAAACCGATATTGTCTCTTACACTGAAAAATAAACTTGTGAAGTCTCTAGGTGCTGATGTAGTAGAGGAGCTATTGACAAACGGAGCCAAGCTGGAAGACATCAGCAAGCTGGTAACAAATCTTAAGAAGCTGGGACTTTCTGATGAAGTGATAAGTATGTTTGCAAAGAACTTCGGAGATACAGGACTTGACTGGCTGAGAAAGGCGAGAGGTCTTGGGGCGTCTCCTGATGTGTTGAAGCAGCTTTCACAGATGGATGGTTTTGCGGATAAGATGGACGAGATCTTCGAGCTGATGAAGAGTTCTTCGAAAAGCGCAGACGATGTAGCAGAGTGTCTTATCAAAAACGGAGATGAAGCAATAGAGATCATCCGAAAATATGGAGATGATGCAGTAGATGCGATTATAGTACATGGTGATGATGCTGTCACAATCATAGGGAAATACGGTGATGATGCTGTCGACAGACTTAAGCAGGGAAAGACGCCTGATGAGATTGAGAAGGAGCTTGGAGGCAAGCCGGGAGAGAATGTAACTTCTGGATTAACCAGTGAAAAGATAGCGGATATTTTAAATACGCCTAAAGGAAGCAGACCGAACCCGTCAGAATATCTGAGCAAAGAGTATATAGATAATCATTTGTCAAAATTTGATGATGGTGCAGCATATATTTTATCAAAGAAAACATATGATGATTACTTTGATGGTATGGATAAATTAGGGTGGCCGGATGGAACACAGTTTGTACTTCCTAAAAATGAGGTTGATAATGTGTTAAATAACGCAGGAGGTGATCTAACTAAATTAGAAAAAGAGCTGGGGTATAATATTGGTTCTCTAGAGAATGGTGATTATATAATAATGTATATAAATAATCCTAAGAAATACAATATTTCACTTCCAAGCGGTAACGAGATGGGGGCAAATAATAACTGGATACCGGGTGGTTATACATCAGGGGGAATACCGGAGGCGGTTGTATATGATCTTGATAATATACCGGAAGAAGTATATTTTAGCGAGCCGATAAAATTTAAAAGAAAATAAAGGAGATTAAGAGCATGATTGATTATGTAGGAATTGCAAGAAAAGCCGTAGAATGTGATGATATGGTCAAACTGTTAGAGGGAAAGGGTGAGTATCGTTGCGAATTTTATTATTATGGATTTCCACCTGATGCGGATGTTACGGATTGGAATAATCTTATATCAAGAGGAATTTATGCACTGTATAACGAGGGCGGGTATGACTGTATTCCGGATATGATTATTGAAGCAATTAAAGAAATGTGTGAGGGAGATGTTGAAGAGGTATACTGTGCGTTTCGATTTTTCTTTAATTCTGTAATGAATGAAAAAGAAAATTTCGAACCGGTGCCATTTCATATATCAGAGCAGATAAAACCTGTAGTTATGCAGGCGGTTTTTAATAATAAAGAAAAGTTAAGTAAATGCTTTGACTGGGAAGGATGGAGACATTCTGATGGTATGTGGGGAGCTATAAAGCGATGGGTGAAAATACTAAAAGAAAAATATGGGAAATGTTTAGAATATGATATGAAAGACGCCTGATGAGATTGGGAGGGAGATTTTTTGTATGCAATTAAATGATACAGTTAAATTGGCACAAGAAATAAGCAAAGAAATGAGGACTATATTTAAGGATAAAATAGATGCTACACAAATATATGATGTTAATGATGATATAAATCATAGAGCATTTAAAATAAAATTTATTGCATATGATTATTTTGTTGTTATTTTTAATTATGAACAAGATATTATTGGATGTTCGATTGAACAGGGTAATTCGACGCATATTTTATTGTCAAAAGGAAAAAATTGTTATTCGGATAAAAATATATATGAATTTTTTAGAAAAGTTGATAATGAATTAAAATTGCGTATACCAGATAAATTTTTAGAAGCTCATGGCTGGATGTAACTCATAAAAAGTATATTCTAGCGAGCCGATAAAATTTAAAAGGAAATAAAGGAGATTAAGAGCATGATTGATTATGTAGGAATTGCAAGAAAAGCCGTAGAATGTGGTGATATGGTAAAGCTGTTAGAGGGAAAGGGTGAGTACCATTGTGAATATGTTGAATATGGTCTTGCAGGAATAGATATAACTGATTGGGGCAGTATTTTATCAAGAGGAATTTATGCACTGTATAACGAGGGAGGGTATGACTATATTCCGGATATGATTATTGAAGCAATCAAAGAAATGTGCGAGGGAGATATTGAAGAGGTATACTGTGCATTTAATGTTTTTTTTGATATTGTACTGAAGGAAAGACAGAGTTTCAAATCGGCGCCATTTCACATATCTGAGCAGATAAAACCCGTAGTTATGCAGGCAGTTTTCAATAATAAAGAAAAGTTAAGTAAATGTTTTGACTGGGAAGGCTGGAGACATTCTGATGGTATGTGGGGAGCTATTAAACGATGGGTGAAAATACTGCAGGAAGATTATGAGACGTGTTCAGAGTATGATATGGAAGAAGCAGAATGAAGGTGGGTTATTAATTGATTATTATCTTTATATATTCAAATATTAATTAAAACAACCTGTTTGATGCGTATACAAACGGCAATGATAATGCAGGGGAAACCATTGTCAAACAGACAATATAGACAGGGGAGATATTATAATTGATAGGTAGTATTGATATATTAGATAAATATGGTTTGTCATTAAAAGAATTTAAAGATAAATTAGTTGTGGGTAAAAGTGAAATAAGTGAAATAGAAAATTATATTTATATAAGAAAAAATGTAAAAATGCTATATGATGTT